>JBBRBE010000039.1:0-38329 GCA_038206175.1 Chloroflexia bacterium | reverse complement strand
GCGGCAGTCCCGGTGGTTGCCACTGGAACCGGAACGGGCCTTTTGAACGGGGTCGAGCGGATACGAGCGTTTGGCCCGGTGCTGGCCGGAGCCGTACCAGTCCTGGGTGTAGCCCTGGCCTTGCGGTTGTGGGAATTCAGCCAGCTCAGCCCGTATATGGACGAAAGCAATTACATCGTGACCGGGCGTACCCTGCTTGAGCAGGGCCAGGTTTACGCCAATGCTTTGCAATGGACTTTCGGCTCTTTCCTCTATCCTATTATGGTCGGCTGGCTCGACGCCGCCGGTGGACTGGCGGCAGCCCGCAGCCTGAGCGTCATTGCCGGGTTGGTGATGGTGCTGGCGGTCATTCTGGCAACGGTTGGCCTTTTCAAGGCTTTGCCGGGTAGCCGCGGAAAAGCCCGCGCCGATTTTGCGCTTGGCTCGAAGCCGGTAATGGCGGGCCTGCTGGCCGGGTTACTGGTAGCCGTAATGCCCACCGCGATTGCCCTGAGCCGCTTCGCTACCTACGATGCTACCGCCGCCGCTTTCTTCGCCGTGGGTGGAGCATTGTTTGTCTGGGCGCGGCGCGAGATGGCCCTGGTGAAGTTGACCAGCGCGAAAGGGTTGTCCAGGACTACACTGGTGCTATACGCCCTGGCTGCCCTGGCCCTGTTTGCAGCTTTCCTGACCAAATACGTAGTTGCGCTGTACCTTCCGGCATTGTGTATTCTGGTGCTGGCTTCGAGTCGGCAAGAGCGCAAACTGGGTGGGTTAGGCTTCGTCGCTCCCCTGACCGTGGCCTGCGCTCTCTACTATCTGATCTTCTCCAACGAGCTTAATTCTTTGTTAAGTTTCGCATCGGGTTACAAAGACCTTCGCACCAACGATTTCCTCAGCGTCTACGTCTGGCAACGGCTCGACATTATCTTGCTGGCTTTGATGGCCTACTGGGGTTTGCGACAGGCTATCCGCGACGTGCGGCCCGGCCCGGCAATCCTCCTGTGGGTCGGTGCGCTGCTCCTGTTAATCTTCCAGTTTGCTACCCGCCCGGACTTTGACTACTGGAAACACTCGATCTACCTCGTAATACTGCTGGCTCCGATGGTTGGCTGGCTGTGGAGCGATTGGAGTTGGTGGGACGAGCCGGGTAACGGCACCCCCAGAATGGGCCTGTTGTCGCGCTTGTCGCGGCGTGGCCTGGGCAATCAGCCGCGGTATGAAGCTTTTCAAATAGGGCTTCGCGGCACAGACCAGACCGAACGCGCTCATTCCTACAGTTTGCTGGCCGTGATTGCGGTCGTGCTGGTCGCTCTGGGAGTGTTTGTAGGACATAGCGATGCCGTCAAGTTGACGAGCCACTGGCCTAATGTTTCGGCTTCCCAACCTCAAATCGAAGCTTCGGTGAAGGGTGTCAAGCACGTTCTGGTAGACGATAGTGCGCTGGTTTACTATATGTATGGCAAAGTGCCGACTGACCGAATTACGACGCCTTTCTACAACGACTACAAAGGACTATCCGGCACGTCGGCAGCCAAGCAAGCTGTCCGCGACCAGTATTACGACCTGATCATCCTCGATGGCGGTGCAGTCGCTCAGGGTAAGCAACTTAACGCCGAGATCGTGCCGGTGCTGAACGCAAACTCGGCCTATCTGCGAACTTATGCGACGGCTCTGGATATCACCAACCTGGACGAACCACACACCCAGTTGATCTATCGCCTGTTGACGGCGGCAGAGCAACGCGAGGCGGCCTCGAACCCGCTCAAGCCCGCGCCGTTGCCTAATGATACGAAGCCTACGGCAGTAGCTTCGGCCACTCCGTCTGCCCAGGCCGCGACCACGGCCAAACCCACGGCGGTCGCTAGCACTGCTGCGGCAGAGCCGACCCCGGCCCCGACGGTTGGCCCGCGCCCGACCGCAATCCCGGCCAAGCCGGTCGCTTTCCCGGCCAAACCTGCTTACGAGTTCGAGGCGGGAGATCAAGGTTGGGGTGGTGTGCCTTTCCAGGGAACACTCGAACCGGGTATGGCCGTCGCACCCAGCGATGCTTACAAGCTGGACGGGCATTACTCGTTACGCTTCACACCCAACTCGGATAAGAAGATTACTCAGGTCGGGGTGAACCGTACCGGCAAGGCCTCCAAAATCGCGATGTATGTCTTTATCCCTGAAGACAAGGCCGACCACGACATTCAGATGGGCATGTACTACTTCGACGAGAAGTGGGGCTGGCACGATGACGGCTTCCAAACTAAGGTCAGGCCGGGCCAGTGGACGCAACTCACTTTCAAGTTGCCCGAAGGTCAAACGCTTCAACAAATCGGCCTCAAGCTGGTAGGTTTTAGCGGTTCGATTTACCTTAGCGGCGTCACCATAGACTAATATCCTTCCGACAAGCTTTACTACCAAAGCAGGTGAGGGCTAAGCTCTCTCCTGCTTATTATGCTAAAATATTCGAGCTTTAATCTATCATTTCACAAATCTTCTAAGGAGAATTTGACATGCGAACCCGGCGTTCTTTTCGGTTGGTACTTTACACGCTGATGCTGGCTGGCCTAGTTCTTTCAGCTCTGGCTTTTCTAAATTTTAATGGCTCCTCTGCTCCTCAGGCCCAGGCCCAGGCTCCCGGAGCCGAAGAATGTCAGGTCTTTCCTGAAACGGGCTTTTCGGTTTGCGGACGGTTTTTGGAATACTGGCGTACTCATGGTGGTCTGGCCCAGCAGGGCTTCCCGATCAGCGAACCGTTCGAGGAGCAGCAAGCTTTTCCGCCCGCCGGGGATGGTAAAATCCACAAAGTGCAGTATTTTCAACGCGCTCGTTTTGAGTATCATTACGAAAATGCTTACCCTAACGATGTGTTGCTGGGCCTGTTGGGGACCGAGCAGAACAAGTCCAAGTACAATATGGCCGAGTTTATTACTATCCGCGACCGGCGCGTGGTGGACAAAATCGCCGACCACGTGGCAAAACCGGGTTCGAGCTATTTGATGCTCGACCTGTTGTTCAAGAACACGACACCCAAAGAAATTTCGATTAGTCCGGCCTCGATTTCGGTCAAGTCGCAGGCGCAGTACGACTACAACGTGGACAATGCTACCTATGCTCTCACCAACAACCTGCATTTTGCTCGGCTTCTGCCCGGTGAAACGCTGGGCGGTTTCCTGGTCTTCGAGATTCCTAACTCGGACCGGGCGACCAGTCTGGTGGTGGATTATTTCGTGGCAAAGGCCACTATCGGGCTGTAAAGCGGGCCAGGTACCGAGAATTGAATGAGGTAGGAACGACGGAGGAAGCCTGGACGTTTCCTCCTCGCTCCTGTCCGGGGCAGTTGCAAAGTTTCTGAGGTTCGGCCTGATGAGAGTGTGACATGGGCAGAAGGAAGAAACTTTGCAACCGCCTGTTTTAGGGTTAAGGCTGGTATCTATTTCGGTGGAAACGCTATAGAATAGCTTCGTAGCGAGAGTTTGAAATCTACCTGTGCAACAAATCGGGTCTCGTTTGCTTTACATAATATCGTGTAGAGTAGAGAAAATAAGCGGTACTTGTTCCGTTGGAGTTTGAATTTTGAAAAGGCGTAGTAGTTCTGTCAGAAGCAGCTATCCAAAATCCTCGCGTCCGCAACAGCCTCCGTCCTGGTTGACCGCTTTGCTCGGCGTTGGGTTGCTGATCCTGGTGTTGAGTGGAGTGAGCGTCTTGATTGTATCGTCCAACAAATCCGATACGCTCCCGACTGCCCCGGTAATAGATAGCAAGCCGTTCAACGGGAGTGCCGGGCCGGGTAAAGGCGTGATAGCTTCTAATAATAACGGCGGTGGTAGCCTGGGTGGGCCGGTTCGCCCAACCCCCACTTACGATGGCGCGGCGGCGCGGGCAACCCTGGCCGCCCGGCGCACTCCGCCCGCGCCCGGTTCGTTGGTCAATCGTAACCAACCGGCGACCACTCCTTCGGCCCCGACCGCCTCCTCGCCCGCGCCGGTCAACCCGGTCGGCCCGAATGCGGGGGGCGCACAGGGCAGCCCGAACGCGACGCGCACACGGGGCGGTAGTTTGCCGGGTATTGGCGGCACCCCCACCCCTTCCCCGCTTACTCCGGCCCCGACTAGCCAGCCGAGCAACTCCACCGCCGAGCCTGGCCCGTCCGCCCCGGTAGCAAATGGAAGTGCCGACCAGCACAAAGCGACGGCTCAAGAGCAGTTAGAGCGGGCCTGGAATTCGTACAAGCAAGAATTTATTCAGGGCGATGGCCGCGTGCTTGACCCGATGTTTGGCGGAATTACCACCAGCGAGGGCCAGTCTTACGCTTTGTTGCGGGCCGTCTGGTCGAACGACCGGGATACTTTCGAGCGAACCTGGAGTTGGACGCGGGCTAACCTGCGTACCAGCGATCTGGACAAGCTTTTTGCTTTTAAGTGGGGCAAGGCCGACGATGGCACCTGGACGATTCTCGATCTATCTTCGGCGACCGATGCGGACAGCGATATTGCTCTGGCCCTGATCCTGGCGGCCCGCCGCTGGAAAGAAACGGCTTACCAGAAAGAAGCCCTGGAAGTGCTGACGGCTTTGTGGCAACAAACGGTCACGGTGGTCAACGGTAAGCCGTATATTACGGCAGGTGAGTGGGCCACCGGCCAGGCGCGGCCCGCCCTCAATCCTTCCTACCTGGCCCCTTATGCTTATCGTATTTTCGCGCAGGTGGATGCCGGGCATAACTGGGCCGGGTTAGTGGATACCTCGTATGAAGTTGTGCGAGGCTGCTCGGAAGTAGCCCTGGATGGCGTGGCCGGAGTGCGGCTTCCTGCTAACTGGTGCGGAATTGACCGCGCCACCGGCCAACTTACGGTCGCGCAGGATTACCCGATCCTTAACACCAACTACGGTTACGATGCTTTCCGCACGATGTGGCGGTTGGCTCTGGATTACAAGTGGTTTGGCGAAAAGCGGGCATTGGATTACCTGACCTGGAGCGATACCCTGCGCTCGAAGTGGAAGCAAGAGGGTAAACTGGTAGCCGAGTACGACTACGGCGGCAAACCTACCCAGACCCACGAAGACCTGGCTATTTACGCCGGTGATCTGGCGAATTTCCTGGTGGCCGATCCCGCTCTGGCCGATGCTATCGTGGCTGGCAAACTCTTGCCGGCTTTCCAGGGTGCCAACGGCGGTCGGGCCGGGTGGGGCGACCTGACCAACTATTACACCCAGAACTGGGTCTGGTTCGGCCTGGCTCTGTATTCGGATAGTTTGCCCAACCCGACTTCGTTCGGCTCGTTGCCCGCTCTGGCTGCCCCGACCACGCCCGCCGCTCCTATCACGCCTGGCTCCGGGAAAATTAATAAATAACCAATTTTGTTTGCTCAGAAATGGCGAGGTGTAATTACCAGTAAATACTATGTCAAGTTAAGACTTTTGGCCTTGACAAGCCTCCTGTACTACATTAGTATTAAGTCAGATAGGACTGTGCATACATCCAGCCCTTATTCTGGGTAAATACCGTATAATTTTTATAACAAATTTGGCAGGAAAAAGTCAGTGTCTGAGCAAAAAGCCAATTCTTTTTCTATTATCGAAATTCTACAATATGTGCGTAAAAACGCTCAGACAGGCCGGTTGCTCTTTGAGGAAAAAGGCGCATCGGTGGCCGAACTTTATTTTAATAAAGGCCACCTGATCCACGCCCGCAACGACCGCGTAACTGGTGACGATGTGGTTTACCAGTTACTCAGCAACAAGACTGCTCAGATTCGCTGGGAACGTAACATTTCTCCCAAAGAGGAAAGCGTTAGCAAGACCGACGAAGTGCTGTTGCTGGGTGCTTTGGGCATTCTGACCGAAGACGATAAAGCCGATGTAATGGATGTGGTGAGCCAGGAAGCCGAGCGGGAAATGGAGACTGCTTTTGATGCTCCTCCCCCACTCACCCCTACCCCTGCGCCTGTACCAACTCCGTTACCGCAACCTCCCCTCCCTGAAACGAGGCCCACTCCGCCGGTTTCGGTCGATCCGGCCCGCCGACCTCTGGCTAACCCCGACCCGAACCGCTCGCTAGTCCCGGTTCCACCGCCCTCCACCCCTGGCATGGAACTGGACACGACCCCTTCGACGGTTAATCCTTCACTGGGCAACGGTTCGGCTACCCTGGATGGGCTAAGCCGGTTGCAATCTATGCTGGGCGATGAAGTGTTGCGTCCTCCACGCTTCCGGCGTTGGTCAGGTTTGCCGCTTCCTTTCGTGAGTGCTTACGCTTTCGATCCGGCAGACCGCCAGGTTAAAACCGCTTACGACACCCTCTGGCGAGAACGCTTTTCGGGCCTTCTAACTTGTGTGTTCGGCCAGACCGAAGCTTTGATTCTGCTCTACAAAGGCCGCGCCGTCCATAGCCGGATCGCTGAGGGCCGCAACTTGTTCAAGGATCAAAACGCGCTGAGGCGAATTATCGAACTAAGCATACCGCCTAACGAAAAAAACGTTGTGTTGATCTATCCGCTCGAAGCCGAATTTATTCACAGCTATGCCGCCCTGATTATGGGCGAACCAGAGCTAACTGGCCTGAGTAGCCAGAGCGTAAAAATTAACAAATTGCTAAACACGCTCGAACAAGGCAATCGTACCGGCGTGGTGCATGTCTCGAACAACGACGAGAACGGTTATATCTTTTTGAACGCTGGACACAAGCTAGGGAGTTACTACGAAGTCGAAGATGTGCTGGAAGAAAGTATCCTGCGGGTTTACCAGATTGTCGGCAAGAGTGGTAGCCTGATTGACGTGTTGACTTCGCCGCCGGAAGACCGCCTGTTCGAGTACGCCAGTCGTCCAAAGTCCGCTGCCGAAGTTAAGCAGCAAGTAATCGAGGTCGCCCAGGAAATTTTCGGCAAGCGGGCGGGCCGGGTGGTGCAGGTACTCAACCAGTCCGAAAATAACGTACCGGCCCTTAAAACTTATTGCAACCAGGCCCGGCGGGTGGCCCAGATGTTCATTGACAAAAATCTAGCCGATCAGTTTTACGAGCGGGCTATGTTTATGCTTCAGGAACTAAATTAGCCTATCATTAAGCCTAGAGTTTCACATAGCGACAGTGTGCGCGGTAACAGGTTGGTCCGAGCCAGCAGGCGGTCCAACCAGAAGAGAAATGTGCAAAATTCCTTTTAGTTAATTTTTATCATCGGTTTACTCACCAGGTGTTAAAATAGCAAAAGAGACAAGTATTTCCGTTAATTTTGGTTAGTTGTGCTTCATCAGTGAAAACAATAATTTTTGTAGATCAGGTTCAGTAGCTTCGGTAAGTTAAGAGCTTAAGTTTGGTAGATTAGAATTAAAGGTTTGCTGTAATGGATGTCTTGATTGATAGTTTGAAAAAAGTTCCACTGCTGGCTGCCCTCAAACAAGAGCATCTCGATATGCTGGGCAAGCTCGTAACAACTCGCAGCTATGTCAAAGGGGATGTTATTATCAAGCAAGGCGATCCGGGCGCGGGCCTTTTTATTATCATGAGCGGGTCGGTTACAGTGACAGCCAAGAGTCGGCCCGGTCTGCCCGATACCAAACTCAGCACGCTTGGCAAAGGCGATTTCTTTGGCGACATGTCTTTGATTGACGGCTATCCTCGCAGCGCGACCGTCACGGCCCTGGCCGAAACGAACGTGGTCGAGTTAAATCGGTGGGTTTTCCTCGATGCGCTCCGCCGCGAACCAAATATCGCCGTCGCCATGCTCCCGATTCTAACCCGCCGTATTCGCGCCCTCGAAGAAACGAAGCGATAAAGCGATAAAACGACAGGCGGTTAGCCCTTCACACATATATTTTTGGTGCTGCACACGCCTACAACTACAACTACAACGTGACAATACACAAAGACCCAGTAATTTAGCAGTCAGCTCTCAATAGTGGAAAGTTGGCTGTTTGCATGTTAAGGAGGTTTTGCGGTGCGTTATCTGGAGGTACGCCGCCACACGATGCGGCATAAACCGGGAGTGCATCTCAACCGGGCCGGAGTAGTTTTAGCCCGGCAGGTTGGAATGACAATGGGCCGGTTCGACCTGGTTATTACCAGTCAGCTTGAACGAGCTTACGAAACTGCGCTGGCGATGGGCTACGCAGTAGACAGGCAAGACGACCGACTAAGTTCGATTACGGACGGTGTGTTAGATGAGTTAGACTGGGACGCTGGATTTGCGACCTGGGGTCGGGCAGTGAAGTTAGCGGGACTAGCCGCTCTATTTGCTCGGTCGCAAGCGGCAGTGTGGCGAGAAATTATGGAAGGTTTGCCGGAAGAGAACTCGGCTCTGATCGTCACTCACGGCGGAATGATCGAGGCGGGTGCAGTTGCAGCCTTGCCCGACGCTAACCACGCGGCCTGGGGCGGCTTTTGTGATTACTGCGAGGGTGTTCGCCTGAGCTTCGACAACGGTCTTTTTCAAGACCTGCAAGTGCTGCGGGTTCCTTTCTCTCTGACAACTTATTCATAAGCTTTTTCTGCCGATGCTCAGGCTTGATCTCAATCTAAAAGGCTAGTCGAGTCGGGTTGCACCTCGAACAAGAAGCGGCGTAGATGTTCCTGGCTGGCCTGCCGCATGCGCGGATAAATCGTCGCGGTCAGATGGCCGGTCGGGATTTCGACCACCGGCAGACCCCAACCGAGGGCGAAGCTATCCGTATCGGGGGGGAAACACACCCGGTCGGCACGGGCTTTGATCAACAGGAGGCGGGCCGGGTCAATCAGAGGCCGGTAGCGGCCTGGACGGATAATTTCGAGGACGCGAGCGGTGGTTTCTTCGTCCAGACCCTGCCTGGTCAGGTCGCGGCGGATTAAACTGGTGTAGCGGCTTTTCCATAAGGTAGAGCGGGTGCTGGTGGCTGGCACGGCCAGTACTCCGGCCGTAAAGCCGTCGTCCGCCGCCAGCGTTACGGCCTCGACCAGTCCGCCGAGGCTCTTGCCGACAATGCCAATGCGTTCGATGCCCCGCTCGTGCTGGAGCCAGTGGCGGGCCTGCCGCACATCACTCACGGCTTGCTGCAACCCCTTGATCGCCAGGGGCAAATTGGCGGTAATCGAAAGTTCACCGCTAAAAGAGCCTTTGGCCGCCCGCCCGAAGTGGAACGGTAGATGCAGGGCCAGGATGTTGCAGCCGAGTGGCCCGAACCAGCTTAGCGGCAACCGCAGAGCCAGACCCGCATCAAATTCTAGCCAGCCGTGAAGATAGATCACTGTCGGAGCTTTCTCCGCCCCGATCCTTTCCAGATAAAAACCGCTTACCCGGTCGTTATTGGGCTGGCCGGTAGGTACCGCCGTGGCATATTCGAGGCGAAAGGCCCGGTAACGATTTGGGCCGGGCATCCAGGCAGTCGGCGGCAGTTGGGTCGGGGTCAGGGTTACGCTAGGGGCGGGTGGGGCTAGGAAAAGCTTTTCCGGCCCGACCTCAGCCAGGGCCGACCCTGCTAGCCGGTCAAATTCGGCCCGGTCAGAAAGAGCTATCGGCTTTTTTTTCAGCCCTTGCAAGCTCGTACTCACCACAAACATTGCTTCGTCCACGTTACCCAACGCCCATTCCATCGAACGTTCCCAGGTTTTAGCCTTGCTCATTTCGCCTTGCGTACTTTCTGCCTAACGGGTTCTTTCTTGTGCCACCGCCTGATTTTAGGCTACCGTCAGGAAAGTGTCAATCCGGCAAAACTTCTGGCTAAGAATACCTATGCACTTTTAGCTTTGCCCCTTCCCGCATCGCCTTTTACCGACCGGCCCCTTCATTCTGCAATGAAAATGCGTAGGATGAAGCCACTTAACACCCACTTAACACGCTCTTTGCTAGACTGATTTTGCCTGAGGTGTTCAGGCCCGACTAATTCTTCAAGGAGAGGAGTAATATTATGATGATAGCTGCCTGTGTAGCTGCCGCCGCCTTTATTGGCGGAGGTATAACCTGGGCCGTTCGGAATAGCCGCCGACGCTCATAATCTGGGAACTAAGAAGTAGGAGTAAAAATTGTGCAAACCGAACTAGATGACTTAGCAACGTTTACGAATGGGTCAGAACAAGTTATCGCCCCGCCAGTAGGGAAAGAAGCGTCAAATGGCCCGAATACAAAGCGAGGTTTAGCGTGGGTAATTGGAGCGTTTGCAATTTGCCCTTGCCACCTGCCTTTTACACTGGGTCTGCTGGCAACCTTGCTGGGTGGTACGAGCTTTGGAGTGGTCCTGCAACAGTACCCAATTATCGCCGGGGCAGTTATTACGCTAGTGTGGTTGGGTGGTACATGGCGGGGTTTTCGCTACCTGCGAGCTACCCAATCGCTCAAAACCTGTCAGCTAACACGACGCTAAGGCCTCGGCGGGTTATTATTTAGCAGTTGAGCCGTAAATCATCTTTTTGAGGTTTACGGCTGGCTTATTTTATGGCATTATCGCTTTATGAGTTTACAACCTTTTTGTGAAAAATATCCATGCGAATATTGATAATCGAAGATGAAGCAGAACTGGCTCAGGCTCTTAAGCGCGGATTGCAGCGTGAAGGCTACGCGGTAGATATAGCCGAGGACGGCTTGGACGGTTGGGAACTGGCCGAGGTAAACAACTATGATCTTTTGCTCCTGGATATAAACCTGCCCGGTCTGGATGGGTTAGAGATTTGCCGTCGGCTACGCGCATCCCAACCAGGCTTATTGATCTTAATTCTAACGGCTCGTGTCACCCCTAACCAGCGCATCGCGGGCCTCGATCTGGGGGCAGATGATTACCTGGTCAAACCCTTTCATTTCGGGGAACTGACTGCCCGATTGCGTGCTTTGCTACGACGTGATATGCGAGTACGCGATCCGCTACTTCAATATCAGAACTTGAAAGTAGACCCGCTGGCTAAAGTGGCCTGGCAGGGAGCGCGACGGCTGGAATTGACCAATAAGGAGTTTGGGATTCTGGAATATTTGCTGCGCCATCCCACTGAGATAGTCAGCCAGGAGACCCTACTCGAACACGTCTGGGACATCCACGCCAATCCTTTCACGACCAGTGTACGAGTGCATATCAATTCTTTGCGACGCAAGCTATCTGAGCAAGTGGAAGAGACCGCTTACATCCAAACCATCATAGGTCAGGGCTACCGATTAGGGATGCCGGTATTGCCCCAGGAACGAGGTCAGAATGAGACTGAAGTTTAGAAACTTAAGAAGCTGGTCAAGTTCTCTGGGAAATAATTTGTCGGTTCGGAGGTTGACCTTACGCCTGAGGCTGGCTTTGTGGACAAGCGGAATGTTGGTCGTGTTGTGTTTGGGTCTGCTGGTTTTCGTTAATCTGGCGGCAGGTGGAGGCCGCACCTCGCAATTGCAATTCGCTTCGCTGCTTGGCTTTGGTTTAGTCACTCTTATTGGTGGTTTCGGGGCCTACTGGCTGGCCGGGGTTGCCTTACGCCCGGTACGAGAGGTCAGCCAGGCGGCCAGGACGATCAGTGCCAGGACTCTCGATACCCGGCTAAACCTGGCTGGGCCAAAAGATGAGCTAAAAGAACTGGCTCAGGCGTTCGATGGGATGTTAGACCGCCTGGAGCGTACTTTTGAGCAGCAACGCCGCTTTACGGCTGATGCCGCTCACGAGTTACGCACGCCGCTGGCAACTTTACGGGTTAATCTGGAAGTAATCGCGGTAGATGAGACGGCAACCCTGAGCGATTATCGTCAGATGACCGTCACGCTGGAACGCGGTTTGTCCCGACTAGAGCGGTTGGTAGCTGATTTGCTGACCCTGGCGACGGAAGAGCAATCATTAGTTCAGGAAGAGCTAAGCATGGGGTCGCTTTTAGAAGACGTAGTAGCGGATTTAGCTTTGGTTGCTTGCAGTGCCGGGGTCGCAATAGAATTGGAGAATCAAAGCGAACAAGTGGTTAATGGCGATAGTTCTTTACTGTCCCAGGTATTTAGCAATCTGGTTGAAAACGCTATCCGCTACAACTGCCCCGGTGGGAAAGTAGCGATCAAAGCATTTGGAAAGGGTGAGTCAGTAGTAGTAACGGTAGCGGATACCGGGCCGGGCATCGCCGCGACGCATCAGCCCTATATTTTCGAGCGGTTTTACCGGGTAGATCAATCTCGCTCGCGGCACAAAGGCGGGGCCGGGTTGGGTCTTTCGATTGTCAGCCATATTGTGCAACAACATAAGGGGCAGGTCGAGCTTTTACAGTCTTCGCCTCAGGGTAGTACCTTCCAGGTACGCTTACCTGCTTTGCTACCCGGTGACGAAACTTATTGAGCCGCCTCTATGTAGCGCGATCCGACAGGAGGCTTGAAAGCAAAGCATTTATTTTTCAACTTAAGTGAATAAATGTTCGAGCCGGACTAATCATTCGGGCCTTTCCTGGCCGCTTAAAGCTTGCCGCACAAAGCCGCCTGCCGCTTGTAACCGGGCCCGGGCCTCGGCAGGACTGAGGCTCCCCAGCAGAGCTACAATAGCCGTGCGGGTTTCGCCCTCGCAAGCGGTCAGGGTTGCCAGGGCGGTTTCTTCGTTTACGCCTGTGGCCTGAGCCACGATCCGAGCGGCCCGACGGCGCAATTTGGCGTTCGTCGGGCGCATATCCACCATCAAGTTACCGTAGGTTTTACCCAGCCGCACCATTGCCGCCGTACTGAGCATGTTTAGCACCATTTTCTGAGCCGTGCCAGCTTTGAGACGGGTTGAGCCAGTCAGCACTTCTGGGCCGGTTACGGGCGCGATAGTAATCTGAGCGACCGCCTCGACCGCCGAAGGTCGGTTGCAGGTGAGGGCGATGGCTGCCGCTCCGACCTCGCGGGCATATTCTAAAGCTCCGATCACATAAGGCGTGCGGCCACTGGCGGTCAGGCCGACCAGGGCATCCTGAGCCGATAAACCTAACTGGCGGGCGTCCTGGCGGCCTCGCTCGGCATCGTCTTCGGCGGCTTCGGCAGCCTTCATCAGGGCTTTTGGCCCACCCGCCAGCCAACCGACCACCTGCGCGGGCGGGCTGTTGAAAGTTGGGGGACATTCGGCGGCATCCAGCACGCCCAGCCGTCCACTCGTCCCCGCGCCCATATAGATCAGCCGCCCGCCGCCCCTCAAGCGTCCCTCGATCAGCCCGACCGCTTCGGCAATCTGTGGCAGGACGAGCCGAACTGCTTCAGCCACGGTCGCATCCTCGGCGTTCATCAGTTTCAGGATTTCAAGCGGTTCCAGGCGGTCGAGGTTCTGACTGGCCGGGTTGAGGCTTTCGGTGGCAAGGGCAGCAATTTCGGCAGTCGGGGCTAAGTTGGGCGCAGGCGCAGGCGTGGGGTCGTGGGCCATTGATTTTCCTTCGTAATTTCATTCTCACTGTTATTGCCAGAGGGAAGCATCGCCGGGCCGAATTTTTGCCAGAGAGCGGCCCAGTTTGAACCGGGGGTAAGTTTGCCCAGCAAAGTTGGACGGCTGGCTCCGGTACAACCCGGCAGATTGGCGGGCCGGTTTCGCAACAACTCGTAGCCCAGCAGAGCAAAAGCGACCGCCTCCTTCGCTTCGGCCCGCACCCCGAAAGCGTCGTGCGGCTTGACTTCGACGCCGGGTAACCACTCGGCCAGACCCTCCATCAAAACCGGGTTGCGTGCGCCGCCGCCGCTCACGATCAGTTCTGTCGGTAGTCCGGTCGGACTAAACCGGCGGATAGCCCCGGCGATGCTCTTGGCCGTTAACGCCGTCAGAGTTGCCAGGGTATCGGCGGGCGGCAAGCCCAGGTGGGCGGCCCGTTCGAGGACGGCGCGGGCGAACGCATCGCCGAAAAGCTCCCTCCCGGTGCTTTTGGGCGGTCGGAGCGCGAAATAAGGATGGGCCAGCAATTCGGCCAGCCAACCTGCGTGGATCCTTCCGGCCCCGGCCAACTGTCCATCCTGGTCGAACTGAGCCGTTCCCGCGCTGAAATGGCGGGCCGCAAAGTCCAGTAAGGCGTTACCCGGCCCCGTATCGAAAGCCAATACATCCTGAGCGGTCGCGCCTGTAGGCAAGAAAGTCACGTTGCCAATGCCGCCAATGTTTTGCAGGGCGCGGATCTTGTGCGGATCGGCAAAGAAGAGCAGGTCGAAGTACGGCACGAGTGGCGCACCCTGCCCGCCCACGGCCATATCCGCCGGGCGGAAATCGTTGGCGACGCTCAGGCCGGTGCGGGCCGCAATCAGGGCGGCTTCGGCCATCTGCAAAGTCGAGCGGGTATGATCTGGCGCGACCTGATGATAAATCGTCTGTCCGTGTGAGGCGATCAAGTCCAGGTCGCCCGGAGCAATACCTGCTGCCCCTAAACCGTCCAGAGCGGCCTGGGCAAAAACCTCGCCCAACTCGAAATTCAGTTCGCACAACCGGGCCGGGCCGACCTCACCACCAAACGCTCCGAAAACCGCCGCCCGCGCCTGGGCCGGATAGGGTTGCTCGGCATAGTACAGCACTTCCAGTTCGATCAGGCCCGGCTCAGAGCCGTCTTCACTGAACCGGCAGATCGCCACGTCTACCGCGTCCACCGACGTGCCACTCATCAGGCCCATCACCAACGCACTGAGAGGTTTATTTTTAGCAGTTTGTTGCACTTGCAAATTTTTGTTCCTGAAGGTCAGCGAGTGACGACGAGTTTGGTACTGTAGGTCAGCAAGGCTTCGGCGGCCTCGTCCCAGGTCGCCCGCTCACTGGTGATTAGCTCAGGCTGCAAGCGGCCTGAGCTGACCAGTTCCAGGATTTTAGGCGTCGTAGCCCGCGAGTGTACCCGGTTAGTTTTGAAAGTCAGGCCGGTGGTATACATTTCTAAAAGAGGCAGTGCAACCGGCTTGAAATAAATCGCGGTGCTGGTGCAAGTCCCGCCCGGTTCGGTCGAACGCAAGGCACAGACCAACCCTTCCGACCTGGCACTGGCGTCTACCGTAATTGGATAAGAGCCAAACCTCTTTGGCAGTTCTTCCTTTAATTCTAGCGGGTTTGCGCCGAGACGCTGGGCCAGTTCGAGGCGGGCTAGATCGTGATCGGCGTAATCTACCCTGGCGGCGTTTAAAGCCTGTGCGATTGCTACGGCATACAGGCCGATGCTGCCACTCATGGCTCCGCCGATGATCAGAACGGTTGCGTCTCCGCCGGGTGTTTCCTCTAAATAGGGGCCAACCGACCGCCAGGCATCCGACATATTATCGCTGGCACTGGCAAGCGTAGCCGGAGCCAGCCCTGCCGGGACAGGCAGCAGCATCGCCTCGGCGAAAGGCACGCGCACCAGGTCGCTCAAGGCCCCGCCCCAGGCTCCCCCTAGCGGAGCCAGACCGTACATTGACCCGGCCCGCACGGTAGAACACGAACCGGTCAGTCCGCGCTGACAACGCTGGCAGTGGCCGCAGGAAATTTGAAAAGGTACGACCACCAGTTGACCCGGCTTCAGGCTCTGTACTGCCGCCCCGACCTCGACGATCTCGGCCACAAATTCATGACCCATTGCGAACGGCCCTTCCTGCCAGGGCGTATGACCGTGTACCACCGCGCTATCGAGGTCACAACTGGCGACTGCGACCGGCCTGACCAGGGCTTCGTCCGGCCCTTGCAGGGTTGGCTCGGCTACTTCCCGCCATTCGAGCGGCTGATTTGGTTTGATAAAGGTCAACTCGCGCATTTTCGTGTCGTCCTTTCTGCCCTGCTAAAGTGGTCTCTGTATTTATCGCTGGCCGAGTGGATTTTTCAGATTTATCCTGGAGCCTGGTTTAGCCCTTGATCGCTCCTACTCGCACGCCATCCAGGAAGTAGCGCGAGAAAGCCAGGAAGAATATGATCATCGGCAGGGCGGCCAGGGCTGCCCCCGCAAAGATCAGGCCGTAGTCGGTGGCGAACTCGCTCTGCAAACTGGCAACCCCCACCGGCAGCGTGTAGGAAGCGTTCTTGATCAGTACCATCGAGGGCCACAGAAAATCGTTCCAGAAGCGCACAAACGTAAAGATTGCCAATGCTCCGATAGCTGGTTTCGATAGAGGTAAAATAATCCGCCAGAAGATACCGAACTCGCTGCACCCATCAATCCGCCCGGCTTCTTCAAGCTCGGTCGGCAGGGTCTGGATGAACTGGCGCATCAGGAAGATACCGAATACGTTGGCCCAGCCCGGCAAGATAATGGCCCACAGGGAGTCGCGCAAATTAAAGGTTTGCACCACCACGTAGGACGGCACTAGCGTAACGTGTGGTGGGATCATCAGGGTACTGAGGATCAGCCAGAACAGAATCGTGCGGCCTGGAAAGCGTTTCTTGGCGAAAGCATATCCGGCCATCGTATCGAAAAACAGGTGAAAGGCCGTGATGCTCAGGGTAATCACCAGGCTGTTAAAGGCCCACGACCAGTAGTTAGCGGCCTGTTTGAACAACCGCTCGAAATTCTCCAGCGAGGCGTTGAACGGCAAAAGGTCGGGTGGCGTTTTGGTGGTCGCGCCGGTCGGGGTGAGGGCTGTAATGAACAGCCAGTACATCGGGAAGAGCGAAATCAAGGTCGTCAGGAGCAAAATCACCCAGGCCAGCAGGGTTTTCCAGCGCAACCGCACTGGCCGCAAGGCCAGGGGTCGGCTTACTGTTTTTACTGCCATAAGTTAATACTCCACATCGCTCTTCAAAAAGCGGAACTGGAAGACCGCAATCGTGGCGATAATCCCAAACAGCACAATCGCCTGAGCCGAAGCTACCCCGTAACGGCGTTGGTCGAACAGGGTCTGGTAAATCTGCGTGACGATAGTCTGGGTGCTGTTGCCAACCCCACTTGGAACCATAATGTAAACCTTCTCGAAAACCTCGAAAGAGGCAATCGTGTACAGCACGGTGACATACAGCGTGGTAGCCTTGATCAAGGGCAGGGTAATACTCCACCATTTCCGCACCGGCCCGGCTCCCTCGATTTCGGCGGCTTCGTAGTAATCTTTCGGTACGCTACCCATTGCCGCGCTAAACAGCACAATGCCGGTAGCCGGGACGGTCAGGACGGTGGAGAGAATAACGCTATTGAGGGCAATATCCGGGTCGGCCAGCCATTTGACTGGCTCTGCTCCCACGCGGGACAGCAAGAAGTTTAGAAAACCCCACTGCGTGTTGAACATCCACCGCCAGACGACCGCGATGATCACGGCACTGGTTACAGCCGGAAGGTAATAGGCCGCCCGGAAGAAGGTCTGAGCATATTTGTTGAGCGGCTGGATCAGGCTGGCGATAGTCAGGGCAATCAAGATGTTGGCGGTAACGGTCACGAGGGCGTAATAAACAGTGTTCCGCAGAGCTTCCAGAAAGACCCCGTTCTGGGTGGTGAAGGCGTCCGAGTAATTTTGAAAACCAACCCAGGTACTTTCCCGGCGTAACTGGAAATCTTGAAATGAGATGATAAACGACCAGGCCACCGGCACAAGCGTAAAAATCGTAAAGACCAGGATGCTCGGCATCACGAAGATGTAGCCCCAGCCGTACCGCCGCAAGAACCGGCTTAGTCCCCGGCTACCCGTGGTCGGTTGCACCCGCGCCCCTTTGAATTGTCCTACATCTGCCATATTGTTAAAACCTGTTCTGATCGGGCTTTTTTAGCCCAAAAGGTAAAAATTTTACTGGCGAACACTGAACTGGAAAGCCTGGCGGCTAGATACCCAAAGGTGCAAGATGATTTTAATTCCGGGTATCCGACCGCCAGGTTTAACCAGGCTTAAACGAAGGGGCGGCTTACTTCTTCGCCAGCAGACCGGCAATTTCGGTGGCAGGCCGGTTGAGAGCGTCCTCCGCCGAGATTTTGCCGAAGATGGCGTTTTGAAGGTTCGGATGAATCAGCGTCCGAATCTGCGGCCAGTTCGGGAGGCTAGGCGTAACCCAGGCGTTCGGCACGGAAGAGGCAAACAGGCTGTAGGGCGCGGTGGCCGTAACCGATTTGCGGGCTGCCGGAGCCAGGAAGTAGCCCGGCACGTCCTTTTCGACCTGTGCGCTGGTGAGGTAGCGGGCCAGTTCCATCGCGGCTTGCTGGCGGGCTTTGTCTTTGATCGCGGCGACTGCGATCAGGCCGATTCCACCTGCCGAGACGTTCTTGCCAGTTTTGCCGATGGGCATCTGGCGAATCTCGAAGTTAGTGCCTTTGCTCTTGAGCGTACCAGAGTCGCCACTCGGTCGGCTCCACATTGCCACCAGCTTTTTGTCGCCAAAAGATACCAGGATGTCCTCCTGCTTCTGCGTACCAAAGTCGGGCGGCACGACCTTATGCACCAGGGCCAGGTCGGTCAGCTTCTTGAGGCCGCTAATGCCTTCGGGCGAGTTAAAGGTGTATTTCGAGTTATCCGGGCTGAGCGGCAAAGCTCCATCCGACATGATAATCGGCCAGGTATCTACCAGGCCGGGGTCTACCAGGGCAGTGTAACCAAACACTTTATCGCCGTTAGCACGAGTAAAAGTTAACTTCTTGGCGACCTCGACAAACTGGTCGTAAGTCCAGTTATCTTTGGGAATTTCGACGCCTTTCTCCTTGAAAATGTCCACGTTGATGTACATCGCCACCGGCGGAACCCACAGAGGCCAGGCGTAAAGCTTGCCATCGAAGCGCACGTAGTCGAACAGGTTCGCGAAAATATCGGACTTGTCATCCGCCGTCAGGTACTCGTCAATCGGAGCTACCACGTTATCTTTGAGCAGGGTTGGCAGGCTGTCGTTGGGTACGCGGAAGACATCCACCCCCGACCCGGATTGTACGGCGTTGATCAGCTTGGCAAACCCGGCCTGATCCGCCGTATAGCCGGTGATGCTGGTTTTGATGTCGGGGTTAGACTTTGTGAAAATAGCCGTTGCCGAGTCAGAGGACTTGCTAAAAACGTTCCCGCCGCCCGGCGCGTAACCTAACGCCCAGTAGTCCATCGCTCCTTTGTAGCCGCTCTTGCTGACGGACAGGTTCGTGCCACCCGCTGCGGCAGCCGTAGTGGTTGTTCCGGCAGCGGTAGTGGCCGCCGCGCTGGTGGTAGCGGTCGCCGCCGTAGTAGTGGTGGCAGCGGCACTGGTGGTAGCGGCACTGGTAGTGCTAACGGTTCCGGGCGTGGCGGTATTATCGCCACAGGCGGCCAGAAGGCCACTGGCAGCTAACGCTCCACCCGTCAAAGCCACGAAGCGGCGGCGGCTTAATCTCTTCTTACTCTCTTCAGACATCGCTCTTCTCCTCCTAATAAAGAACTTGTTTGCTTGTTAACTGACTTCCTTAAAACCTGAATACCGGGTACTGGACAAGTAAATAGCTGGATCGAACAAGTACCCCAAAATGAATGTTTAAACGGTACTTAGTCCGGCAGAATGTTTTTCACCCCTCATCTTTCATCCTTTTGCGTTCCAGGCGGCTGTAAAAACGATATTTATCGCCGCGATAGACCGAGCGAGCGTATTCGAGGGGCTGATTGCGCTCGGTGCAGGTAAGGCGGCGGATATGCAGCACCGGGCTACCGGGTGGTATTTGTAAGAGGGTAGCTTCCGGCTCGTCCACCAGAGCTGCTTCTAGTTCTTGCTCGGCTTCCAGGGGTGGCAAGCCGTAGCGGGTCTCTAAGAGTTGATAGAGCGAATTACGTTCCAGGTCTTCCTCTAACAACTTCTCACAACCCATAAAGCTGAGTACGGAAGTTTCCAGGGCCAGCGGTGAGCCATCGGCCAGGCGCAACCGCCGCACCCGGAAAAGAAGTTGGCCCGGCTTGACCCGTAAAGCTCTGGCGGTGGCTTCGTCGGCAGGCCACATCGTTTTTTCCAGCACCTGTGCACTCGGTCGCTGGGCGCGAGCCTGCATATCTTCGGTAAAGCCGGTAAGCTGCACCAGTTGTTGCATAATCTTAGGCTGAGATACAAAAGTTCCCTTGCCCTGCTCCCGGTAAAGATAGCCTTCGTTGACCAGTTCAGTGATAGATTGGCGGGCGGTCATGCGGCTGATGCCGTACTGCTCGCACAGTTCGCGCTCGCTGGGAATAAGCGAACCAGGCGTCCAGTGTCCGGCCTGGACTTTCTCTCGAATAATTTCTTTCAACTGGTAATAGCGGGGTACAGGCCCGTTTTTCAGCATAAAATTATCAACTTTTGGCTTGAGACGTTTTGAAAAGCTTTCGCAGGTGGTAAGGTGGTATATACCACTACCATTAGAGTAGATTGTAGCAGCTTTTTGGCCCGCGTCAAGAGGTGATTTTTAACCTTTTTTGAGACGGCGCGGGCTAAACGCCCCGATAGAAGGCACTTGAAATTTGCCCCACTGATCGGGTAGCCAGGGTGCGCTGGGAGCCATCGTAATGCCGGCCAGAGCTATCAACACCGTGTCGTAGTTGACCCTCCATCCGGCAAAGTCTTGCCAACCCTGGTCGCGGTCGGCTTTGAGCGGAATACCCTCCTTGGCCAGCCGGTCGCAAGCTTCCTCGAACTGCGCCCGGCTAATGCTGATCGGGTCTTGCCAGGAAACGTCGCTTTTGTAAGTAACGCCGAAAACTTCGGCAATGTGCCGCAAGGCCAGGAAACCGGCCCGGATACACAGAGGAGCCTGGTAATCAGGCGGCACATCCAGGATTGACGCAGCCAGAGATGCGCTATCCAGGATCGCCCCGGCAGCCGTGACCCAGGAGCGTTCGGGTTGGGGCGACCGAAACAAGCTGACGGGTGCCAGCGAGGTATGACTTTCTTCTAGCTCGGCGAACCAGGCTTCCCAGCTTTCCCATAGTTCAGCCAGGCGGTCTAAGCCTCCAATTTGGTGAAAGCGCACGAACATTTCGACTGCCGAAGGCGGCGTGCCGGCCCGCGCCGAGAGCAGCGTAACCGCCACCTCGCGTTTGGAAAAAGCACTATACATCGTCGGTAGATAAGCGATCAGCAGCGCGACCAATACCAGGCCGAGGGTTGCTTCGGAGAAGGCCAGTACCGTCGAGGCCGGGTCGGTTATGGGAGCAAAACCGAGCGTCAATAGCGACGAACCGCTCTGGGTAAAAGCCGTCATTAGCGAAATATCTTCTACCGCCCAGAACATCAGAGTGTAGGCCAGCACTATCAGAGCTAACCAGGCTAACGGCGTCACCAAAAGACTGACCGGCGCATAAAAAGCCATCACCCGGTCACGGTTTCGATAGTCCGGGGAAAAGGAGATAATAAATCGCATCACTCGTCGCACGCTCAGAAAGACCCGTTGCGTCAGCTTGACCGGCGTACCACGGGGCAACACAAAGCTACGGATCGCCGAAAGTAAAGTAAAAGCGATAATGCTCAGGCCACTAATAAAGGCCAGCCCACGCAGACCAAAAAATAACATCAAAGATACTCCCGTCCTGTTTGTGATGGTCGGCCCGAACGAGGTCAGAACAAACCAGGCCTGGCGCGTTCGGGCCGACCCAAATCCTAAAGACCGTTAAATAGCCTATTTTTGAGCTTACTGTAAAAGGTTGAGTGGAGTTATTATAACTCATAAAAATAGTAAAAGTAAGAAAACATACAGGGTTGTTTTCTTACTTTTACTATTTTTAACTCTCGAAAAATGAAGCATAACTTGCCGAAGGTTCACAAGCCCGGCCAAGTCGGTCAACCGAAAGCAGGCGAACGGGCAGTTATTATTGAGATTTGCTGTCTTTTTCCTGGCCTTGTTCGCTCAGGTGTTTTGGGGAGCCGAAGATCAAGACGTGCATCGCGTCTACCAGCACCGAAATTTCCGGCTTGTTGCTCGAAACTTTACTTTCTACGTTGTGGTCGCGGTTGAGCAGGAAAACGTTATGCTCTTCGTCCGTAGTCAGGTTGCCCACCTGGGCCGCATCCAGTTTTAGCTTATCCTGCAAAAGCAAAGCCAACGCCCCGCCCAGGCCCTTCTCGTCCAGTTCTACCTCGACCGGCAAATGGTCGGTCTGAATATTCGCCAGAGGAATATTTACCTTGGATTTTACAGCCATAAATAGCCTTCTGTCCTTTCCGGGGCAGCCCCGCGCCACCCGTGCTTATAATCTCCACTCTTTCTCT
This sequence comes from Chloroflexia bacterium, assembly GCA_038206175.1. Classification (GTDB taxonomy): domain Bacteria; phylum Chloroflexota; class Chloroflexia; order Chloroheliales; family Chloroheliaceae; genus 54-19. The sequence continues at coordinate 16,411 of JBBRBE010000039.1, read as the reverse complement.
AGTAGAGGTTAGAGCAATAGAAAGGCCACCGTGGGAACTAGCAAAGGCTAAAGAAGGTTCCTTTTACCTTTTGCTTTTCTCTTTACCCACCGCTCTTACTCTCCGCCTCCACTCGATGCCTGACCTGATGACCGGCAAGGTCTGTTCCGCCGTCTTCGCGCTCGGAGCCGTAAGCCCACTTATCCGGCCCGCCTTTGAAATGAAAGTCGCCTGCACCGACGACGATTTTCCAGTAAAGCCACCAATCGAGCGCATCCAACCGGGCGTTGCGGCCAGCAATCGGGCCAGGAGCAGTCAGGGGGGCTTCGTGGTCGGCCACCAGGTCGTCCGGCGGATAGCTGACTGCCGTGACCAACTGCCGGTGTTTGAGGTGAGTCAGGGCGTCGTAAAGGCGGCGCGGGTCTTCACCCGAAATCGTGTCCCGGTCGCCTTGCAGCACGCTATACCAGATGTCCGGCCCGATAGCGGTGGCGGCTTTCAGGGCATCGTCGTAGCACAATGGCCCGCCGCTCATTGCGTTGCTGAAATTGGCCGCCACGATTGCAGTCGGGCGCAGGTAATAGCGATTGGCAGTAAGCGCAGCGGCGAGAGCCTGTACTTTCGCTCCGATGGAGTGGCCCCACCAGAGCGTTTGCGGCGGGGTTGCTACCCGTCCGCCGATTTTCCTGGCCAGGGTTTTCCAGACGGCTTCTAGCAGTTCTTCGGCCATGCGTTTGTGCTGACAATCGAGCGGCCCGGCATCGACGTCCACGAAAAGCACTACATATCCCTTGCGGCAAAGGTGGCGTAACAATTCGGCGTAAAGCGCACTAAATTCCAGAAATTTGCCTGGACTGACTATAATGGCCGGAAAATCACCCAGAGGTACAGGGCCGTCCGGGTAGAGATAAGTAACATCGGTTGGATAGATAGCAAAGCCGCGCCAGTGCCAGATACGGTAGGTACCGACGGTAAACCGAGGGTAAGTGTACGCATCGCTGCCAGGGTGGGCCGGGTCGTGCGGTTGAAGCGGGCCGCTCACCGCCTGGGCCTTTAACCCGGTCGGTGGTGACGGCTTGCGCAGGGTTGCTACCAGTTCCTGGTGGCGTTGGCGGGCTTTTAAGCCTAGAAAATCCACAGCAAAAATCCTTTTTGTTTGATCTAGTATGATCGAAAGCCATTAGCGATTAACAATCAGGGTCGGGCGGTCGGCGGGCTAGTTTTACCAGGCAGACTGAAATCATTCGAGGTCAATCAGGCGAAACCTGGTTGCTAAGGACTATTTAGCTGACAACTAACCGCTAAGATATTATAAGGCAAGCCTGGCCGGAGGTAAAATTGCAACTCGGTTTCGGCCTGAGCCTGGTGCACCTGCTATAATACACCCTGAATATGTTTTCACAACGAAAGGTTAGCGCGTGCGCATCGCTATTAATGCCAATCTGGTTTCATTTAGCGGCACTTACCGCCAGGCGGGGGTGAGCAAATATACCGAGTTTTTGATCAACGCTCTGGGTCGGCTTGACCCAACTAACGAGTATATGATCTACTTTGGCAACGGCCCTCACCCGCCCGATTTTGCCGCCAGCCCTAATTTCAAGCTGCGGCCCAGCCGCTTCGATACCGAAAAGCCTCTCGTTCGGATTGCCTGGGAACAGGCTCTCGCCCCCGGCGTGCTTTGGCGCGACCACCCGGCGGTGCTGCACTGCCCGGTAAACGTGATGCCTCTGGCGACTCTCTGCCCGACCGTTTTGACGATTCACGACCTGGGCTTTATGCGTTTCCCCGACCGCTACCGTGCGGCCAAGCGGCGTTATCTGCACGCTCTGACGACCCTGAGTGCGAAGCGGGCCGCGCATATTATCACTCCCGCCGAGAGCGGTCGGCAGGAGGTGATCGAACTCTTGAAGGTTCCGCCCGCGAAAGTAACGGCCATTGCCGAGGGAGTAGGGCCGCACTTCCGGCCCCGACCCCTCGTTGAAATCGCGGCCTGGCGGCAAGCGCAGGACGTGCCAGACCGCTTTGTGTTGTACGTGGGGACGCTGGAACCCCGTAAAAATTTGCCGCTTTTGCTAAAAGCTTTCGCCCGGTGGCGCACCGCAGAACCGGCTCAGGCCCAGGACGTTAAGCTCGTGCTGGGCGGAGCCAAAGGCTGGTTGTACGAGGAGATTTTTCGGTTGGTTGAAGAGCTTGGCCTGGCCGAAGTCTGCCAGTTCCGAGGTTACATAAGTGAGAATGACCTGCCATTATGGTATAATAGTGCCAGTTGTTTCGTTTATCCCAGCGTTTATGAAGGGTTTGGGTTGCCGCCATTAGAAGCAATGGCCTGTGGCTGCCCGGTCGTCACCAGCAATACCAGCAGCCTGCCGGAAGTGGTCGGCCAGGCCGGAATAATGGTCGGGCCAACCGACGAAACCGGGCTGGCCGCCGCGCTTTCCCGGCTTATGACTGACAAAACTGAGCAGGCGCGACGGCGTGAAGTAGGGTTGGCTCAGGCGGCCCGGTTTAGCTGGGAAGCAGCAGCCCGCCAGACGCTAGAAATTTATCGACAAGTAGCCGACAGCAAAAAGAGGCGGTAGGGTTGGACACCAGCATTATAATTTTAGTCGTGATGGGACTGATCATCGCAGTCTTCGTCTTCATGAACGGCAAGGGTCGGCAGGCCGGGCGGAACGTTTGCACCCGTTGCAGCGGCACGGGCGAAGTTAACGAGAAATGGCCCGATCCCAAAGAGCCAGGTGGCTGGCACAAGTTGGACGGAGTTTGTCCCAAATGCAAGGGCAAAGGCCGGGTAGCTTTTTAAGGTGAACCAGGTTCCACAGGTAGGGCCAATGTCGCTTGAACTGTCTCCACTTTCGAGTAATAATACTTCCTCGGAAAAGACTCCGGCCCCGGCCTCCCCTGCGGTAGAGTTTGTGAGCCATTCGGTCGAGCAATCCCGCCAGGCCGGGCGCGTGCTGGGCAGCCTGCTGCAACCGGGCGATTTGCTACTCCTGGAAGGCGACCTGGGTGCTGGTAAAACTACCCTGACTAAAGGGTTGGCTCTGGGTTTGGGTGTGAGCGGTTACGTCAATTCGCCGACCTTTACGCTGGTCAACGAGTACCAGGGCCGTTTGCCGGTATATCATCTGGATGCCTACCGGCTCGAAAGCGGACGGGAAGCCCTCGATTTTGGCTTAGAGGAATACCTGGATAGCCAGGGCGTGACGATTATCGAGTGGCCCGAACGTATCCGCGAAGTCTTGCCGAACGTTTTCTTGCTCGTGCGGCTGGATTACCTGAGCGAGACGGAGCGAAATTTCCGGCTGGAAGCTGCCGGAGAGCGTTACGACCGTTTGCTTGAAGCCTTCCGGCAAAGCCAGGGCGAACAGGACAAGGACGGTACGCTCTTATGATACTGGCTCTGGATAGTTCGACCAGCCTGGCAGGTCTGGCCCTGTACGATGTGCAAGGAGTTGCGGCAGAGTTTAGCTGGCTTTCGCACCGAGACCAAACTGTGCAAATTATGCCGCTGGTGCAGAAGATGCTGGATTTACAGGGTCGCCACCCGTCCGACCTGACCGGGGTAGCCGTGGCGACCGGCCCTGGCTCGTTTAACGGCTTGCGGGTAGCGGTCAGTGCCGCCAAAGGCGTCGCGCTCTCGCTAGGTTTACCGCTTTTCGGCCTGAGCAGCCTCGATATTGTGGCGGCTCAACATTCCTACCTGGAGGGTCGGTTGGGTGCGCTGGTCGAGGCCGGGCGCGGGCGATTTGGAGCGGCATTTTACGAGGTCGGCGGGGGAGGCTGGCAGCGTCAGGGCGACTATCTGAACCTGAGTGTAGACGAGTTGATCTCCCGGCTAAGCGGGCCGCTCTTTGTGGCCGGGGAGCTAAAACCGGCCCAGCGCGAGTTGATACTGGCTCAAAGACTTGAGGAAGTCCGGCTTTTGCCGCCTGCTGCCGCCTTGCGCCGTCCGGCGTTCCTGGCCGAAATTGCCTGGAACCGGCTTCAAGCGGGCGACCCTGGCGACGACCTGGCAAGCTTGCAACCGATTTACCTTCACCAACCAACGGAAAGAGGATGAACTCTGGCCGGGTTCATGCTTTTAGAAAGGCTTGGCGTGCCTACCGGCTTTGCAATCGAACCAATGCAGATGGAAGATATACCCGAAGTCGTTGAAATCGAGCGGGTTTGTTTTAGCACGCCCTGGCCTGCCAGTGCTTACAAGCGCGAGTTAAAAAATCCTAATTCCACCCGCTACATGGTAGCCCGCCACTATCTGACCGAGCCACCCGCTTTGCAAATTTTGCCCGCCCGCAAACCAAATCTTCTTTCGCGTATGCTGCCATTCCTTAAGCCTGGCTCTAATGAAGCTGGAACCGATCCTGCGCTCAAGAACCCTAACCCGGTCGTGGGCTATGGCGGGTTGTGGCTGATGATGGACGAAGCCCATATCACTACGCTGGGAGTTGATCCGGCTTATCGCGGTAAAGGATTGGGTGAGTTCTTGCTGGTCGGCCTGATTGACGTGGCAATGGCCCTCGGCGCGAGTTGGTTGACTCTGGAAGTACGGGTTTCTAACACGGTTGCTCAAAATCTTTACAAAAAATACACTTTTAAGGAAGCGGGCGTCCGGCGCAAGTATTATACCGACAACGACGAAGACGCTTATATTATGTGGTCGGACGAGATTACCAAGCTTTCTTTTCGGGAAAAGTACAAGACCCTCAAATCGGAGTTGCTTCAAAAGATGGCCGACCAGGGCGAACTGGCCGCCCCTGCCGGTTCTTCCGCCTCGACCGACCCGGCCCGCCCTTTGATTACACCTGAACTTCAGGAAAATACTCCGGCTTCTTCCGGTTCGAGCCAGGAAAACCCCGACGCTAAATTTTAGCCTTTCAACTTTTGTTGGTCTGGTTCACCTGACAATTCGGCAGACCCGCCCCTAAATCTACTTCCTTTCGCTTCACGTATACTGCCTGAGAGCCGGATGAGAACCTTTACTCATTCTTAATTTATGGCTTGACTTATTGCCTATGTTAGGGCATACTAATGTAGTAGTGGTGAGCAGCCTAACCAGAATAGCGGAGCCGAATAAAAGGCGGGAAATAGCGCGATGGCAAGTTTAAGGGATTTTTCAAAGAGTGCGAGCGCGGGCGAGAGTACGCCTCAAAATGGAGCCGACACGCGGTTGGATGTGGAGTTAGACCAGACCGATCCGCTCCGGCCAACCGTGCGGTTGCGTCAGCAAAGCTGGGCACCGGGGATGGGCTGGTTTACCCAGAAGACGATTTCGCTGGAAGCCGCCCACTTGCCGGGACTGCTCTATCAGATGGAAAATGCTCTGGCGGAAACTAAACTGCTTCGTTCCAGCTTGCACCACGAAACGACCGCGCCCACTTCGTCTGCCCGCAGAGAGGTTATTCGGTTTCCTATCGAACGAGCGGCCCGGCCTTCGGAATTTTCGGGTGACGAAGAACGAGGTCAGGTGTTACCGTTCAGGCCGCGCCGGGGTGCGCAGTAGCTTCTATAGTTGAGTAGAGGACTGGCCGGAACCAGTATTATATGGGTTTCGCCCGCATAATAGGAGAAAAAGTTATGAGTACAAGCGAGATTACCTGGTTTGGAGGAGCCGGAGCCGAGGGTAAAATCGAAGCATTGAATCAGATTTTGTCGCTAGAATACGCTGCCTTTCATCAGTATACCCAGCACGCTTTTCTGGTTCACGGCGTGGATCGCAATGATTTCAAACCTTACTTCGAGGAGCAGGCCGAGAGTAGCTACAAGCATGCCAAGCTGATCGGCGAGAAGATCGTCGGTTACGGTGGTTTGCCTGTCGTAGAAATCGCTACGGTTTATCAATCCACCGACCTTCAGGTGATGCTGGAACAAGACCTGGCGTTGGAGCGGCAGTTGCGCGACTCCTACATTGCGGCGATTCCTCTGGCGGAGGCCGATGGCGATGTGCCACTAAAATTTCTGTTGGAGCGGCAAGCTTATAACGAACAGGAAGATGTGCAAGAGCTTGAGCAGTACCTGAGCCTGCACCGCGTATCTCTGGCCGATAACGGTAACGCCGATGGTGTCTCGCGGGTTGGTTAAGCTTTTAGTTCCTCTTTTTCCATTTTAATCTAAACTAATCTAAAAGGAACTAAAAGAGGATTTGAAAGCCAGGCTTTATTTTGGGGGGTAGTTAGCACGATGGCGGTACTGGAAAAGCCGGTCTACAAAGTAAAAAACAAGACAGCTTTTGGAAGTGGTTTTTGGGCGGCTGGCCCCCAGACGACCGTTTACGACCTGGCCTCGGTCTGTCGCCAGTTAGAAGCTACGCCGCACAACCTGGAACTGGCGGCCCAGAACGGGCGGCAATCTTTCCGCTTCCCGGCCCGGCCTGGCGATGACCTTTTGCTGGTGGACGAGAGTCTGGGGCTACCGGTTAGCCTGGGAACGGCTTTGCAAACTGCCGCGCTCTACGGCACGACTTCCTGGCAGACCCCGGCAGGTCGCTTGGAAGTCGCCCGGCAATTCCTGCACGATTATTGCGAAATTCTATTGGAGGCGGTGGAACTGGCGGCCCGGCAAGGCATCGGGTTTGACCTGAGTGCGCCTAATCTGGTTGTTAGCGTTGCGCAGGGACGGCCAGTTAGTTTTGGTTTACGAAAGTTTAGTGGTATAAGCAGCCCGGCCCACTCTGGCTTTGCGAGCGATTTCAAGGTTGCTTCGGACGAGACTGAATTTTACCGGGCGTTCCGGGCTAATCTTCTGCCGCGTAATCTGCGCCCTCTGGTGGCTTCTCTTGCTCAGTTGAGCGGGGCCGCGCCGGACAGCCTGTGGCAAGAAGCCGCCGAGGTGCTGGCAAACGGGCTGCGCGGGGTGGCGATGGTGCAGGCCCGCGCGTTTTTGCTGGTGGGCAAGCTGACTCTGGCCGAGGAGGAGTCCAGCAGTGGGCCGTGGTCATTCTTTATGCCCGGTTGGGGCGATTTGCCCGACGACCGCCTGATTTTTCTCAAGCATAAAAAAGAATGTTGCGGCGATTTCAAAAAGGGCAAACGTTGCAAGGATTGTCCGGGCCGCAAAAAATGAAGATTTGCTTATAACCTTTCTCAAGTGCTTGACCTGCCTGGATAAGGGCGTTATAATTAACACAAGGTTTACGAATTCTTAATTTAAGTAGAATTTAGCAAGGTCGAACCTGCAAGCCTCACTCATACGCTGTAAAATTTTAACATTACGGCAAATGTTTTGGTAGGCCAGGCAGGTTTTTTGTTTTGCTGTTAATAAAAACCTGGGAACGTTAGATGGTCGGAAAATTAAGCCAAAGGACTCAAACCAATGAGTGTTGAGGAATTGCTTGCCGCAACGCTGGCCCGGATTGGGCCACTCGATTTAGCCGCGATGGAAGCGGTTCGCGTGCGCCAGTTAGAACTGACTAAACCGCCCGGTAGTTTGGGCCGTCTGGAAGAGCTTACGGTACACCTGGCCGGAATACAAGGCCGGGTACGCCCTCAGACCGACCGCAAAGTTATGGTAGTTATGGCTGCCGACCACGGTGTAACCGTCGAAGGTGTCAGTGCCTACCCTGCGGCGGTCACGCCTCAGATGGTGCAGAATTTCTTAGATGGCGGCGCGGCAATCAATGTATTTGCCCGGCAGGTAGGGGCGCAGGTAATTGTGGCCGACCTGGGAGTAGCCAGCCCTTTACCGCCGCATCCGGCCCTTTTGAATTACAAAGTCGGCCTCGGAACCCGCAATCTGGCTCACGGCCCGGCGATGGAACGCGCCGAAGCTCTGCAAGCCCTGGCCGCAGGTATCGAAATTGCTGAGAGTCTGGCAGCCGCGCCCGGCGGTCTTGACCTTTTAGGGACAGGCGACATGGGGATCGGCAATACTACTCCTTCCAGCGCGATCATAGCGGCTTTTACCGGCCTGAGTGTTGAACGTGTAACCGGGCGCGGCACGGGCCTGGATGATGCTGGCCTGCGGCACAAGGTAGCCATAATCGAGCAAGCCCTGGCGGTCAACCGGCCCGACCCGGCAGATCCGCTGGATGTGCTGGCGAAAGTCGGCGGTTTCGAGATTGCCGGACTGGTCGGGCTGATTTTTGGCGCGGCGGCAGCCCGTGTGCCGGTGGTAGTGGACGGTTTTATTTCGAGTGCGGCGGCCCTGGTAGCGACCGAATGGCACCCACCCGTCCGAGATTACCTGATTGCGGCTCATAATTCGGTCGAAATCGGCCATCGGGTAATGCTTGAGCGGATGGAACTAAGTCCTTTACTGAACTTAAATTTGCGGCTCGGTGAAGGCACCGGGGCGGCCCTGGCGATGGGCGTGATCGAGGCGGCAGTACGCGCCCTCAACGAGATGGCTACCTTTGCCCAGGCGGGTGTATCGGAAAAAGGAAATCAGGAGTCCGAAGTTAGAAATTAGAGCTAAAATTAGGCCTGGGTCTTTTCCTGGGAAAATTACCAGTTATTTTGGTTACGTGTAACACACGCAGTCAAGCTGCGGCCAGAAAGTAGTTAGAATATGGCGAACAAAGCGACGCAGCCTGAACAAATCGGTGCCAACGAAACCAGCCAGAACGAGTTGAAATCGAAATCCGGCGGGACTGCTGAGGACGCTGCTCAAACCTCTCCCAAAGCCCGCCCTGGCAAGCGACCGAAAGCCGCCGAATTATCTGGCGGCGGTGAAGTACCTTCGACTGGTATAATTACAATTACTTCGGTCGAAAGTGCCGAAACTACCTTTGACGTCCCGACTGCGCGGGTTCTCTTTGCCTCACCAGTTGAAGGGCAACGGGTCGCTCGGTTGGCTCTGGCTCTGGATGCCGTGGGTTCGAGCATTCTGCCGCTTCTGGTAGCGGATAGCGACGCCGAATGCACCGATCTGGATGCCGAGTTTGATCTGACCCAGGCTTTGACTCAAGCGGCTTTTTTCCCAACAATCAAAACATTCACTTTTGGTGGTACAGCTCTTTCGATGATTGGCCTCGCTACCGGTCAGCTAGAGCAAACCAACTCTGCCGATGGTGGAACGGGCCTGAGTAGTGAATTTCTGAGTGCTTTAGCGGCCCGCCATTACCTTGACCCGGCGGTAGTGCAAAGTCTGCGCGAGGTTTGCTCCAGCACGGAACTGTTGCAGTTGCTCAGTCGGCGACGGTTAGGCTGGCTTTTCGACGAGATTTGCCGCCTGGCCTGCCTGGAAGTTCGCAAGCGTTTCCGCGCTCCGGCGGCTCTGGAGGCGATTGCTTTTGGAACCAGTGGAGCCGTGTTGGGCCGGGCCATGATCGAGCCTGGTACTTTCCTCCTATAGCTGTTATTCAACCGAACAATCTTCACTCAATCTTAATCTTTTATTTCTCATAGCGTGTGATCAAAATCACTCAATCACTGTTAATAATATCATCAGAGTAATTTAACCGCTTTGATACACTTGAACCAACCTAAAGTTTTGCAGTGCGTCTTAGCCAAGTAGGAATCTTCTCGCAGTAGAAAGTAGCGGTAGTGAAATGGAATTCTTAATAGCTCTCATGTTGCTCCTGGCCTTTATCGGTACATTGCATCCTGATCGCGCTCAGATCAAGTTAGAGCGGCCTCGCGTGGAGTTAGAACGCGATTACGATTTTTACAGCCAGCCTTAAAATCAACTCCGTATTTCTTCCCACCTTCACTTTGTTAAAGCTTTCTTCTGTGTGTAATTTTTCTGCCAGAATATAACCCTCCTGAGAACCATCGAACCAGAGCTGATCACGAAGACCTGCAAACGGTGTGAGAACTCCAGAAAACCCCAGAAATGAACATAGCCTGTTTATCAGCCTGGTTAGAAGGTCGGCTGCGTGCGTCTACCCGCACTTGCCGCTTTGCACGGCTGGCTCCCGTAACTTAATATGTTATCAGGATGCGGCAACAATGTCCGTTACTACTCGACCTCCTTATGCTTTACCTTCATGTATTTGTCTGGATTTGTGTGATCGCCAATTCAATTGCCTTCGCATCCTCCACATTAAAACCAATGACGCCTTTAGTATTTATAAGTGCAAATTCTAGTGCTTGAATAGCTCGTTTGTCTCCAATTCGAGCAAGTGCCTGGGCTGCACTTACACGCACTATACTCACGTTAGTTTTCAGGGCTTCTAATAAAGGCTCAAAAGCCTTTTGCTCTTTTAGCAGTCCTAGAAAATAAGCGGCCTTAGAACGATCAAATGGGCTAAGTTTTGGATTTCCGAGTATTTGAACTAGCGTATTAATAGCTCTTTTATCCTCTAGTTTGGCTAAAGCAAGTGCTGCTTCTATTTTAATAAAACCTTCTCCTTTTTCTAATATGTCAAAAATGCTATCAGAAACACTCCTATCACCAATCTGACCTAAAGATTTTACTGCTGCTCTACGAATATTATTACTCTCACTGTCTAATGCAGACACCAACAGAGGTATAGCTTCTTTTTCTCCAATACTTCCAAGTGTCTCTGTAGCTAATAATTGAGTTTGAGGGTTTTTCGACTTCATACTAGCCAAAAAAACTGGTAAAGTCTTGTTTCCATATTTACCTAAACTCTTAGCGGCAGTAGCCCGTATAGATGTATAGTTATCAGTGATTATGTCATCTGCATGTTCATCTAAAAATACCTCTAGTAAAAGATCAATTGCTTGCTCGTCACCGATATTACCCAGAGCTTCAGCAGCTGCCTCCTGTAACCAGAATGGTTTGGCTTTATCTCCTAGTATAAGAATAAGAGGTTTTACTGCCTCTTTATATCGAGCGTCCCCTAATGCCATTATTACAGAAGTGCTATTGTTGGTTTGAAGTAAGTCAAGTAGAATATTACAAGCTTCTTTATGTCCCTGCCTGGCTAAAATAATAGCAGCAAAATTTTTATCCCATATATTTGAACTATTCAGGGTTTCGACTAAACAATCGAAAAATCGCGGTTCTTTCAACATTTTCAAATACATTTTAACAGGAATATTTGCCTTTAACTTGGCCTCTTTAAGAATGTTTAAAATGTTATTAAGCTCATCTCTGCAATCCTCTATCATGTGTACCTGCTTTTGATGTTGCAAAAACACGAGACATCATTCAATCTGGAATAATGTCTCGTGTTTTTATTATATTTCTAAGTACCTCTACCTCAACGAATTACTTGCCATAACTCATTCACAATGTCAGTGATAAGCGTCCCGCTAACATTTAAACTTGGTTCTACAGTGAGCTGGCTAGTACCTTGTGCAGGGCAATTGCAAAGTCGGGTTCTGGCCTGTCCTGTCACACCCGGTCACTCCGGTCACGCCCGGTCACGCCCGGTCATTCTGAGCGAAGCGAAGAATCTTCTTGATTTACCTCGATCTTGCTTAGTCAAGAAGATTCTTCGCTTCGCTCGAAGGTATTCAAGACCTGGCTTAGCTGTCGCTCACACCCGTAGGGCGTGACAGGGCGTGACAAAGGGTAAAACTCGGACTTTGCATTTACCCTGGTACCTTGTGGTGTATTCTTTTGAATATCAGGAAATACTGTTATAATTCTACCATAATCCTCTTCCTCTGGTTCGCTTACATATGGAACACTAATCCAAAGCCCAGCACGTTGCCCAGTTTTGATACTGGTTGTTGTATCACCAGTAGGATTAGGTAACGGAGTTATATTCGGATCATTTGCAATATCTTCACCTAATAGAACTGCCACTACTATTCCCTGCCTGTTACTTCAATTCAGCCTGAACGATTTATTTTTGCTTGTTTTGCTTGCTATGATAAGATAATTTCAGATGAAAATGGAGATAGGTCTATTCGAGGTCTATCACCTGTTACACACCTGAAAAATTTCAACCGAACGAGCCTGCAAAACGAATATAGGGAACGAGTAACTTACAGAAGGGGAGTAGATTAATGGCTAAAATACGCTGGGGTGTGTTGAGTACGGCTAAGATTGGAACTGAGCAAGTGATTCCAGCCATGCAGCAAGGCCAGTATTCCGAGGTAGTGGCAATTGCCTCTCGCAATCTTCAAACTGCTCAGGCCACTGCCGGTCGGTTAGGGCTGGCAAAAGCTTACGGTTCTTACGAGGAACTGCTGGCCGATCCCGAAGTTGAGGCTATTTACAATCCTTTGCCCAACAACCTGCATATAGAATGGTCTATCAAAGCCCTGGAAGCGGGTAAGCATGTGTTGTGCGAAAAGCCCCTGGCGATGGCGGCGGCCCAGGCGGAGGAATTGCTAGAGGCGGCCCGAAAACACCCGCACTTAAAGGTGATGGAAGCCTTTATGTACCGCCATCATCCCCAGTGGCAAAAGGCTCAGCAATTAGTGAGTACGCCCGAATTTGGCAAGCTGCGGACTATTCAATCCTTTTTCTCTTACTTCCTGGAAGACCCCGAAAACATCCGTAACATAGCCGAGGCCGGTGGCGGTGGTTTGATGGATATTGGCTGCTACAACATCTCGCTATCCCGCTTTATCTTTGAGACAGAACCGCGGCGGGTGATGGGAATGGTGGAGTATGATCCGCGCTTTCAAACCGACCGCCTGGCTAGCGGCATTTTGGATTTTGGCGACGGTAACTCGGCCACTTTCACCTGCTCCACCCAGTTAACTAATTACCAGCGCGTTAACATTTTTGGTACGAAAGGGCGAATTGAAATCGAGATACCTTTCAACGCTCCAAACGACCGGCCTTGCCGGATGTGGTTTGCCGATGCCAATGGGGTCGAGGAGATCAGGCTGGAAACGTGCGATCAATATACTATTCAAGGCGATTTATTTTCTCAGGCCATCCTCGACAATCACGAGGTTCCAACTCCCCTGGCCGATGGCGTAGCCAATATGCGGGTGATCGAAGCAGTATTCGAGAGTGCCCGAACCGACGCCTGGGTGGTCGCCTAGACCTCCCAGGCTTATGTTTTTTGACAATTTAAGGCATAGGCATAACCTGAAGAAATATCCGGGAAACAGTAGACTCATTTTAGCGAGAGTGCGCTATAATAAGGTATTACCCTTAAGACTTAATTGCGCGAGAGCTTTGCCCAAAGGCAAGGTTTTACAATACTCAAGTTAGTTATTTGAAAAGTGCTTGAAGAGGGATTGCAGCGATGAAAAAACAAGCTTCCACTTTGGTTAGGCCCCTTGCTCCTCACGCACCTGTTCCAGTACAAACCGAAGCTTCGACTCCTACTAAAGAAGAAAACCTGGCGACGCTGCGGCGCAGCTTGAAGCAGGGTAGCCCGCTACAGCCCGCGCAGGTTTTGACTCTGCAACGAACCCTGGGCAATCAGGTTGTATTACGCCTTTTGGAGAACCGGCCCCGGCCTGGTCTGGTGCAACGCATTAGTGCCACCGCCGAGGAAGTAGCGGTGCCTGCTCTGCGTCCGCCTCTGCCGTTCCTGCAAGACATTCCCCAGGCCGCGCAAGGGCGCGACCACGACCAGACCATGAACGCTATCGCCCACACCGAGCAAAACCGGCAATTTCCTTTGATAGGGCCGCAAGCACCTGTAACCATTTTCGATCAAGCTGCCAATGCTGCGCAGGGCCGCGACCCGCTGCAAACTGCCACCGCCATTCAGAATCTGGAGCAAAACCGGCAAAATCCGGTTCAGGGGCCGCAATTGCCGGTGACAATTTTCGATCAAGCGGCCAACGCTGCCCAGGTGCGCGACCAGAACCAGACCATGAACGCTATTGCCCAGACCGAGCAAAATCGGCAGAATCCTGTCCAGGGGCCACAGATGCCTGTAACTATTTTTGATCAGGCGGCTCAGACCGCACAGGGGCGTGACCCGGTACAAACTGCCAATGCTATTCAGGAGATGGAGCAGAACAGGGGACTTCCCGTCCAGGGGCCACAACTGCCCGTAACCATTTTCGATCAGGCGGCAATAGAAGGGTCGAATATGGCGGCCCCCAACACAGGTGGGCTGGATGCAAAAGACACTAAACGCCATAATAGAGCCAAAAACGACTACATGCAGGAGAAGGCTCAACAGCGGCGCATCCAGCAGCAGCAAGTACGCATTCAGCAGTTGCTCCAGCCGCGCAACCCCAACCCGATGCCCCCCGACCTTGACGCCCAGCTAAGTCAGGCGGCGGAAACCTCCCGGCAAAACGGGGTGCAGGCTACTGAGGTTAGCCTGGCTAGAGGCCGGATTCAAGAAGCCAAAACCGCTAATACGGCTTTGATTGCCGCTATCCAGACCCTGGTCAATCGCTCGGCGGCACCCTCCGCGCTCCACGCCAGTTATATGAATGCCCTGGAAATCGCCGGGGTCGCGGCTAACCTTGTGAGCGCACAGGCGGCTTTGGGAACCGCGCAGGGTCACGACCTGGTTTTAAACAATAGTGAGGCGGCCCTCAACGCGGCCCCGGTCGGCCTGAACACAATCCAGGCCGCTTACGCAGCGGCTTCGACCGTGCCGGTAGATGTTGCCCTTCTGAAAACTAATATTGATGCCGACTACACAGCTCATCTAACCGCCCAGGCGGTAAACACCAAGATTCGAGGGTTGATAAATGCAGCCAAAGCCGATGCCACCAAAAAGCTCGGCGGCGAGGCAGCCACAAAGATATACAACGAGCGGGCGGGCAAGGACAAAACTACAATCGTGGCCGACATCGCCGCCGCAGTGCAGAGTCAACACAATCCTAGCCTGAGTAACTGGCTCAAACTGTTGCAAATCGAGAGCAAAAAAGGTGGACAGTTGCGGATCAAAAAGCTCCGTAGTGTCATGATAAATGGCGGTACTTCCTATGGGTCACACCTATCAGTCTATATGGACGAAGTGGCTGTACCTGCTGCCGGAGTAACTGCGACGCCAGCCCAGGTACTCGATGCCATTTTGCCGCCTGGCTATGGTTCAGGAGCGCACCTTACCCTGGAATACAAGGGTGAAATTGCGCCTAAATCTAACCCGCATTACTACCGGGGCGCGAACGGTGGCGCGGGTACTTTCAAACAGAACCACTTTCCCGATGGTTTGCCCTGGACAGAAGCTCAGACCGACATGACGAAAATTCTCAATACGGAGGTCAGTTCTCTAACCGAGCGCGTCCAGCGTTTCCTGGACAATCTGGGTCGCCATGCAAGCGATGTGTAGTCCGATCTTACTAAAATTCGAGCCAGGAGCTTAAAGGGTGGCTAACGTCAACAAATTCACCGAGAAAACCCAGGAAGCTTTGTTAGGGGCCAGTAAAGCCGCCGAAAGTTACCGGCATAGCGAGTTCGAGCCGGAGCATTTGCTGTTAACCTTGCTCGATCAGAGCGGCGGGATTGTGCCACAGGTGGCCGGGCGGTTGGGCGCGGAGGTAGTCGGGTTGCGGGCCGGAGTCGGGCGGCTTTTAGAGCGGCTACCAAAGGTAGCTTCTAACTCTGGCCCGGTCTACGCTTCCGACCGCCTGCGCCGTTTGCTCGAACTGGCGCAGGCCGAAGCCGATAGCCTCAAAGACGAATACATCTCGACCGAACATCTTTTGCTGGCCCTGACCGATCCAGGTCTTGACCGGGATGGCGGGGGGGGCCTGAGCCGCCTTTTGCAAGAAGCCGGGTTGAGCCACGCCCGCATCCTGGCGATGCTGGCCTCTGTGCGAGGTAGCCAACGTGTTACCGACCAGCGGCCCGAAAACAAGTACGGTTCGCTTGAAAAATACGGGCGAGACCTGACCGAATTGGCCCGCCAGGGTAAGCTCGACCCCGTAATTGGCCGCGATATAGAAATCCGCCGGACGATCCAGGTGCTTTCGCGGCGTTCCAAAAATAACCCGGTGCTGATCGGTGAGCCGGGCGTAGGTAAAACGGCCATTGTGGAAGGGTTGGCCCTGCGGATTGTGCGCGGCGACGTGCCGGAAGGTCTTAAAAACAAGCTGATTATTGCCCTTGACCTGGCCTCGATGGTGGCGGGAGCCAAGTTCCGGGGCGAGTTCGAGGAACGCCTCAAGGCGGTGCTGGGCGAAGTTCAGGCTGCCGCCGGGGGCATCGTCCTGTTTATTGACGAGCTTCATACGATGGTCGGGGCGGGGGCTGCCGAGGGCGCGATGGACGCCAGCCAGATGCTCAAGCCCATGCTAGCGCGGGGTGAGTTGCACTGCATCGGCGCAACTACGCTGGATGAGTATCGCAAACACATTGAAAAAGACGCCGCCCTGGAACGTCGCTTCCAGCCTGTAATTGTAGACGAGCCGAGCGTCGAGGATACTATTTCGATTTTGCGCGGTCTGCGCGAACGCTACGAGGTTCACCATAAAGTCCGCATCAAAGACGCCGCCCTGGTGAGTGCCGCCGTTTTGTCGAACCGCTATATTACCGACCGCTTTCTGCCGGATAAGGCGATTGACCTGGTGGACGAGGCGGCCTCGAAGCTGCGGATGGAGATTGATAGTTTGCCGGTCGAACTGGATGAAGTCGAGCGACGGCTGACCCAGCTTCAAATCGAGCGAGAAGCCCTTAAAAAAGAGAAAGACCGCCCCTCCCA
>JBBRBE010000038.1:0-38481 GCA_038206175.1 Chloroflexia bacterium | reverse complement strand
ATGGTGGCAGAGTGTGCGAGAACGATTTAGCCAGGTGACAACTTTGGTGCTTAAGCTGGATAATGGCCCCGAAAATCATAGTCGGCGCACTCTGTTTATGGCCCGCTTGGTGGCTTTTGCCCGAAAGTATAAGCTCAATGTGCGATTGGCATACTACCCACCTTATCATTCCAAGTACAACCCGGTCGAACGTTGTTGGGGTATTTTAGAAGGTCATTGGAACGGCTCTTTACTTGAGAGTGTAGAGAGTGTAATCAAATTTGCCGCCACCATGACTTGGAAAGGTAAACATCCGGTTGTTAAGCTTACTCGTAAAACCTATTCTACTGGTATCAAGCTGACTAAAATTGCAATGGCAACCTTAGAAACCCAAATCGAGCGAAAGCAGGGTCTTGAAAAATGGTTTGTGGACATCTCCTTTGCCAATACTTGGAACGCTTAATTGTTTTTAAGTCCCTTAGCAGTTTTTCGTCTGGAGGCCGGTTCGGGCGGTGGCCGGTTCGGGTGAAATATCCAGCGGGATAGCAGGCGCGATAGGACGCGGCGACTCGTCGCTGGGCGGCAAGGCCGGGAGAGAAGTTGCTATCGCCGTAATTGGCTCGGCAGCACCGTCGGCCAGCGCGGGCGGCACATCTTCAGCCACCAGGATTTCCCGCACTACTTCGTCCATGTTCTCGACCCAAATCCACTCGATCTCCTTCTGGACGATCTTGGGCAGTTCGCGTAGGTCGCGTTTGTTCTCCATCGGCGCGATAATGCGCTTGATCCCGGCCCGGTGTGCCGCCAGGGATTTCTCCTTGAGACCCCCGATTGCCAGTACCCGGCCCCGCAGCGTTATTTCGCCCGTCATGGCTGTATCGTGGCGCACCCGCCGCGCACTTAGAACCGAAATCAAGGCCGTCGCCATCGTAATTCCGGCACTGGGGCCGTCTTTAGGGACTGCTCCTTCGGGGAAGTGGATGTGCAGGTCAATTTTGTCGAGCTTTTCGATGTCAATACCGAATTCTTTCGAGCGGCTACGGGCATAGGTCATGGCTGCTTTCGCCGATTCTTGCATCACCTCACCCAGCCGTCCTGTAACAGTCAGATTGCCCCGGCCCGGCATCGAAGCCACTTCGACCGGCAGAATTGATCCGCCGTACTCGGTGTAAGCCAGGCCCATTGCAACCCCGACCAGGGCGGCCTGGCTGTTAGTTTCTTCCAGAAAGCGCGGCACGCCCAGAAAATCTTCGACCAGATGCGGCGTCAGGCGCACCCGCTTGGCTTTGCCTTCGACTTTAAGCCGGGCCGCCTTGCGGCAAATCGTCGCCAGCTTGCGGTCGAGGTTACGTACTCCGGCTTCCCGCGTGTACTGGCGGATTACCGTCCGTACAATCCGGTCGGAAGCCTGTACATAGTCGTCCGGCAAGGCGTGAGCCTCGACCTGTTTGGGCAAAAGATACCGCCGGGCTATTTGAAGCTTCTCGTCCTCGGTGTAGCCGCCGATGTCAATCACTTCCATCCGATCCAGCAGGGGGCGCGGAATGTTGTACAGATTATTGGCCGTAGTGATAAAAAAGACTTCCGAAAGGTCAAAGCCCAGGTCGAGATAATGGTCAATAAAGTTGTGGTTCTGCTCCGGGTCTAGCACTTCGAGAAGAGCCGCCGCCGGGTCGCCCCGGAAATCGCTGCTCATCTTGTCAATTTCGTCCAGCAAAATCACCGGGTTCTTCGTTCCCGCCTGCTTGAGGGCCGCTACCAGGCGACCGGGCAAAGCTCCGACGTAGGTACGGCGGTGGCCTCGAATTTCCGACTCGTCGCGTACTCCACCCAGGCTAATGCGGACGAACTTGCGGCCCATAGAACGAGCAATACTCTGGCCCAGACTGGTTTTACCGACACCCGGAGGGCCGCTAAAGCACAGGATCGGGCTGCGGACTTTCTTCTCGGCCTGGACGATTAGCTGCCGTACCGCCAGAAACTCCAGGATGCGGTCTTTCACTTTGTCCAGTCCGAAATGATCGGCGTTTAGCACCTGGGCGGCGTGGGCGACATCGAGCGTGTCGGTGGTCTGGTCGTTCCAGGGCATTGCCAGCACCCAATCGAGGTAAGTACGTACCACGTTGCTTTCAGGCGAGGCACTGCTCATGCGTTCGAGACGCGAGACCTCTTTGAGCATCTTTTCTTTGATTTCTTCCGGCAAGCCGCGCTCTTCCAGCTTTTTGCGGAACTCGGCGGACTCGTTACCCAGTTCGCCGCCTAGCTCGTCGTGGATCGCTTTAAGTTGTTCGCGCAGGTAAAACTCGCGCTGGTTTTTATCAATAGACTGGCGTACTTTGGTGCGAATACGGCCATCCATCTCCAAAAGCTCGATCTCTCCGGCCAGCATCACATTGGCTCGTTCGAGGCGTTGCAACCCATCGAGTTCTTCCAGCACGGCTTGCTTGTCCGGCACCGTTTTTTCGGCGGCAACTTTGGGCATATGGGCGGCAATATAATCGGCCAGTGGCCCTGGCTTTTTGAAGGTACTGACCTGCTCAACCGACTCGCTGCTTACGCGGTTGCTCAAGGTGGAAAGCTGGGTGTAAAGATCGACTGCGTGGCGGATCAACGACTCGGCCTGCGGCGTCAGGAGCGTGCCGCGCTCTTCGAGTTCATGAATTTCGACCATTTGCACCCGGTTGGGGTGCTGGCTGCTGGAATGAAAATTATCAATACGTACCCGGCAGATGCCTTCGACGCTGATCTCGGTGCTGTTGGAGTTTTCAGCCTGGCGTTGCACATTGGTGACTTCTACGAGAGTGCCGATGGTATACAGTTCGTTGATATAAGAACCGCCTTCCGGCACGCTATCCCGCTCACGCTGCGCCGCTACCACAATTCGCCCACTATGGCGGGCCTGGGCTTCTTCCAGGGCCATCTGCGAACGGCTGCCGATGACAAGTTTGATCGGGACGCGGGGAAAAACGACCACATTCTTTAGAGGAATAAAGGGGTAGACAGAAACCTCTTTGTCTATGTCTGCAATATCCACGGACTCGGCAGCGTCTTCTTCACTCGTCGTCGCTGCCTTAATTATATCGCTCATGTCAAAATCCCTTCTCTAATGGTAAAATCCTGGTGCCAGTTGCCTCAATACCACAGATCATATGCAAATATGCTTACAGAGGTAAAATAAATCTTAACCCAAACTGCTCCATACTACAGCCTGAGTTACTGGTTGGAATTAGCCTGGCAAGCTGTCAAAAGGCTTCAATTCAAGAATGGCCGGGTTGCCGGTAAGCTACTTCCTCCGGGCAAACTCGTTTAATAAAGCTATTGTATACTATGAAGATAACGAACAAGATAACGAAATCACTTAGTTTTAACGAAAGTTTTGGTTAAGTTCGATTATACCAGGGTGGAAGTTTATTCGCCTGGGTAAATCGCACAGGCGGCCACAAAGCCGAACTACATTTGTTATAGAATGGGTAGAAGAAATAGAGAGGCTACGGCGGCTAAAAAGTTTCTACGACGTTCCTTACTACAAGGTTTGGGTTCGCTAATTGCGGCTGATAATATCTTCGATCAACGTAACACTCTGGCGGGCGTCGTCGCCGAAATAAATCTGGCCTTTGAAAAGGTCGTGCAGGCCGGGATCATCCACGAAAGCAAAGCCGCCATAGGCAAAAAGTAACTCAGGTTGCCAGTTCTGGCGCACTCGTTCGACCAGGGGTAAGATTTCGCGGGCCAGCAAGATCGCCGTCTCGCTTCGTCCGGCACTAAAGACCAGCAGCGAGGGCCGCAGGCGGCGCAAATCTTTTTCAAGGTCAATGGCCGGGACGTTCTGGCCCAGGTAAATCACTCGCCAGCCGTAGCGACGCAAGAAATAGGTCGTAATGATCACGCCTAACTCGTGGAATTCCTGGGGGCCACAGGCGGTCAGCACCAGAGGGCCATCGGTTTTGATCGGTAGAGCCTCGATCATCGCATTCAGGCGGGCGCGGCAAAGCGTGCTGGCAAAATGTTCGGTGGCAATCGTCACTTCGCCTTTCATCCAGCGTTCGCCGACTTCGACCAGGACGGCCTGGATGATGTCTACACAAACCGCTTCCGGGGGATAAATGCTGGCCGCTTCTGCCAGTAGCCGTTCGGCCTGGACTTCATCAAATTCCAGAAAAGCTTCCAGTAGTCGATCTACCAGCACTTTGGGAGAACGCACTTCGTTTGCCGTTACGTTCGTCCGCCTGGCCCGGTTGCTTTCTACTTCATTCCAAAGTCCGCCGGGACTGTTTTTCTCCCCGGCCACGTTGCGCCCGGTCTTTTCGTATTGAGCCATGTCTAAAAGAGCGGTTTCAGGCTGAGTTTGCAAAAGGGTGGAAGCCTGGCTGATAGACATACCTTCTTCCAGGCGTTGCTTGAGCCACATAACCCGGTAAATATCACGCTTGGTGTAACGGCGATGCCCGCTATCGGTGCGACCAGGGGATAGAATACTGTAGCGTTTCTCCCAGGCCCGCAGAGTTGGCTCGGTCACGTCGGCCATATGTGCAACCGCTTTGATGCTGTAGATCGCAAAATCCAACGTGGTCTCTACCATACAGTTCCTTCTATCTAGGCTAACCCCGGTTGTTGACTCCGCAAGGTGTGTTAATTTTTAGCTGAAGTCTTAACCCAGATTATACCATTCCGCAATACTCTGTCAAGCCTTTGTCTAAGTTTCATACCTTCGGCTACTAATGGTAAAATGTCTACGAGAGATCGGTCGGGCCGGAGCTAATTTAGAGCTTTTAATGTTTAGTCACTCGCTGCTTACCGGCCTCTTTGTTTATTTAGTTTGTTAAAAGTGACGATCCGGCTCGTTCGGAACTTCCGAGTGGTGTATCATCCTGAATAATAAACTGCTAAATTGCCTGAAATATCCATAGTCAGCCCTAAGTCCTAACTAAAGCTAGGTAAAATAAGGAAAAGAAGTGCTAAAACAAATTTTTATCGGCGAAAAGCGACCTGTCCCGAAAATAGGTCGGCTGGCTCCGCCTTTTGCATTGAGCGCGACAGAGGGTGAACTGATTCGGCTGGAAGATTACCCAAAGCCGGTCGCGCTGGTCTTTATGCGGCACCTGGCCTGAGTGTATTGAGCGGAACACCTGGTGCAGTTGCACCGGCCCGAAGTTTTGACGGAACTGACCGCTTTGGAGGCGCATTTGCTGGTTATCTCCTTTGCGCCTTTGGAACACCTACGATTATGGGTGCCGCACTTCCAGGAGAATTTTCTCGAACCCTGGTATGCCGAACACGCTCAACCCTGGCCCGCCGACCTGTTTGCCCGCACTCGCTTCCTGACCGATCCGAACCTGGCGGCCTACCACGCTTACGGATTGGGGCGTAACTCGGTAGTGAAGGTTTACGGGCCGGGCATCCTGTGGCAGTATGTCAGGTGGGGCATCCAGGGTAAGCCGATCCATAAACCGACCGAGGACCCGTTGCAGCGTGGCGGCGATTTCGTGGTAGACCGGGCCGGGCAATTGACACTGACTCACCTGGGCCGCGACCAGGCTGACCGCCCACCAATCGCGGATATTTTAGGAGCGTTGGGCCGTCTGGCCCCGGATGCTCAAAATAAAGCTATTTTGCCTAGCGAAAGCCCTTGACTTAGAGTGCACTCTAAGATGTAGAATGCTCTTATGAATAGTTTACAAGTACAGGCAGGTCTTACCATTCAGGAAGTCGCCCGGCAGACCGGGGTAAGCGTCCACACCCTGCGTTATTACGAACGGGTGGGCCTGCTTAACCCGGTTAACCGAGCTACCAACGGGCACCGGCGTTATTCCGCAGAAGATGTCGCCGGAATCAAATTCTTCACCCGGCTACGAACTACCGGGATGCCTATTCGGCAGATGCAAAAATACGCCGCCCTGGTTCGGGAAGGGTCGCATACTCACCCGGCCCGTTTGGAACTGTTGTTAGCGCATCAAGCGAAAGTCGAAACGCAGTTAAAAGAGCTTGAAGAAGACCTGCAAATTATCAAAAAGAAGATCGTTTATTACAAGGAGATAAATGTATTCCAATGAAAACACGTGAATTAGGTAAAAGCAGCCTTAAAGTTTCCGAAATCGGTCTCGGCTGCATGGGTATGTCGGAATTCTACGGCGCGACCGACGAGGCCGAGTCCCTTAGCACGATTGACCGCGCCCTGGAATTAGGAATTAATTTCCTCGATACTGCCGACATTTACGGCCCTTTTACTAACGAGGTACTGGTTGGTCAGGCAATCAAGAATCGCCGCCAGGAAGTGGTGCTGGCGACCAAATTCGGCATCGTGCGAAATCCGGCGAACCCTACCTCGCGGGGTATCAGCGGCAAGCCAGAGTATGTGCAGCAGTCCTGCGAGGCTTCCTTGAAGCGGCTAGGGCTAGAGTATATTGACCTTTACTACCAGCACCGGGTTGACCCGACCGTGCCGATTGAGGAGACGGTTGGGGCGATGGCCGAGCTTGTGAAACAGGGCAAAGTCCGTTATCTGGGTCTGTCGGAAGCTTCGGCGGAGACAATTCGTCGCGCCCAGGCGGTACACCCGATAGCCGCCGTGCAGAGCGAGTATTCGTTGTGGAGCCGCGACCTGGAAGCCGATGTTTTGCCGACTCTGCGCGAGTTGGGTATAGCTCTGGTGGCTTATAGCCCGCTGGGGCGAGGTTTTTTAACCGGCCAGATCAAGAGCGTGGACGACCTGGCCCCGGACGATTTCCGGCGGTATCTACCCCGGTTCCAGGGCGAGAATTTTGCCAAAAATCTCGCCCTGGTCGAGCGGGTGCGCGAACTGGCGACCTCTAAAGGCGTCACGCCGAGTCAGTTAGCTCTGGCCTGGGTACTGGCGCTGGGCGACGATATTGTGCCGATCCCCGGCACAAAACGGCGGGTTTACCTGGAAGAGAATGTCGGCGCAACCGAGGTGCGCCTGACCGAAGCCGATCTCGCCAGCCTGGAAGAAATTTCTTCCCCACACAACATTGCCGGCACGCGCTACCCAGAAGCCCAGATGAACAGTCTCAACAAGTAATCACCTGTCTCCGGCACAAGGCGTATAACCTGCGTCCAGCTAAGGGTCGAATTTAGATTAGAGTGCAATCTGTCAAGGGGTTGAGCTTAGGTTCAAATCCTTTTTATTAGCCATGCTATCTTTAGTCTGTAGACCTGCAGAAAGCTTAATGTTAGCTTCATTCGATGGATCAAAATAAATCATTGGCAGAGCAATTGGGAGTGATAGTACGATGCTTACGCATCGAGGCTGGTTTATCTCAAGAAGGACTTGCCGATCTTTGTGGTCTTCACCGTACTTATATAGGCTCAATCGAACGTGGCGAGAAAACAATCACTATAGAAACTGCCCAGAAGTTAGCTAAAGCTTTAGGAATCAGATTGTCACAACTGTTTTTACACTTAGAGGAATCTCAGGACAAAGAAAATGAGCTTAACTGAGCAGGGGTTTTTTGCTATTCGTCGTAGTTTAGCTCAGGACGCTACATTTATTTCCACTACTGAGCAGAAGTATATGGATTTCCTTATAAAGATTATTCTCAATTCGGCAGACAAAATTCGAGAAGATTTTAATCGAACTAACGATTTACGCCCGTTTTGGGAAAATTATAAGCCTAGACAGCGAGGCCGCGCTTCTATTGGAGATTCTGTTCCCTGGATCGAGGTAGCCGAAAAAACAGTCAGCGCACACACGATTAGAAGTCTAACTTTAGAAGGTTTGGACGGTCTGTTCTATCCAGGGTTGCCACTTGGCGGAGATGTTCGCTTTGTGTTAGATAATGTCCTGATCCATCTTGATGTTAAAGCTACTGGCCCAAGGGATAGCCAACACGAAGTGAATGCAAGTCCTTTTCAAATTTCAGGCGATGGCAAGCTATGGGATAGTAACGGCTTCCGCAATTCACAAGTAAGTGTGGCTCGACAGGGCAACAGAACACCTGTGACTTTTAATCCAGCACTACCCCCTTTTTACCTGCTCGATGGCAAGGTATTATTGTGCCTGACTTATTTTCTCAAAGTTAATTATACAGCAGACCCGCATTTACTAGACTATTTAGAATTAGTGTGCGTCCCTAACGGCTTACTTCTCTTCGATGGCCCCCCAATATCATATGAATACGAAGGGATTACTTATTTCAGGTAAAGATGACCAAAGCGTACTGGCGGGCAATCGGCGAGTAAGAATTCGCTTTAATCCTCTTTCTATAATCGGAGATTGGCCTAGATGTATTCAACTAAAACAAACAGATGGTAGCCATTGGTTTACTACTGTACGCACCGTTAATATCTCTCAGGTGGCTAATGAAGCTCCGGTAGAAGGCTAAGTTGAATCGGATTAAGACTTCTAGTAGTTTCTTCTTGTTCAGAAAATATTCCCCTAACGAAAGCCAATTTTCGGCCTTCTTCCAGGCAAAGCTGGCGAGCTAAATCAACATAGTGAGGTTGTAGTTCGATCCCTAAATAGTTGCGGCCAAGCTGAAGAGCTGCTAGGGCTGTCGTACCACTTCCCATGAAGCAGTCCAGTACGGTATCGTCAGGGACGGTTAGCAATTTTATTACTCGTCGAGGAAGTTCGACCGGAAATTTTGCCTCGTGGTCATCATTAACTCTCACTGAGGGAAAATTCCAGACTCCTCTGGAACCCCATGCAACCCATTCTTCCGAAGTCAATTTGGTGCGATCCACTATAGTTGCGCCAGGTTTCCAGAAGATATAAATGTACTCAAATTCATCTACCGAACGGTAAGACAAACTGTGCCACTTCGAGTTCTCCCAGGCTGCATCTTTGACCCATACTCGGCGGTCGTACAAGTACAGCCCGGCTTCCTTTCCAACCTGCTCAAGGAGTCCACCAACTAAATGTACACGAGTTTGGGTAGCATATTTACCACCTCGAATGTTATTACCGTTGAGGCGGCGGTCAATGGTTTGCTCACTACAACCAAGTAGAGCAGCCAGTTGATAACGGTTGTAATCGGGATATGCTTCTTTAGCCGCCAATATGTCCTCGCGGCTAATTTCAACCCTTTGCCGCTTGAGGTTTACGGCCTGCATGCGAGGCATTGCCTCATCAGGAAAGCACAAAATATCAGCAATATTAACAACAAGAAACCCACCAGGCTTCAAAATTGGAAAATGTAACTTTACCACCTCTTTAAGCAAATCGGACCACTGCTCGTAGGTGATGCCTTTCTCGTACTCCTTACCAACATGATATGGAGGCGACCATACGCTACAAGCAATTGACTCAGGTTCGATACTAGGCAGTAATTCACGAGCATCGCCTGGATAAATTTCATTGAGGTCTAAATACGCCATCCCCTAATCTCCTGTGCTACTCAAATCTTTTATTCTTTCCTGAATCAAGTTCTCGAAGCCACCCAGGACGACCAGTTCCTGGGCGACCCGGCCTAGCGGAGAGAAACTCCACCGCCCGCTCCTGGTTCGTATTTCCGACCGCTCGAAATCTACCATCGCGGTCAGCCCGGTACGGAGGGTGGCAGGTGCGGGGTCGGTCAGCCCGGATTTGAGGAACGTCACCAGTTCGGGACATTCCAGCACGATGTAGCCGTTGTTGAAAGCATTGCGTTTGTAGGTCTGAGAGAATGACCCGGCTACTACCAGCCGAATACCCCGGTACTTGAGGCAGGTGGCGGCCTGTTCGCGGGAAGAGCCAGTTCCAAAATTCCAGCCGCCTACCAGGATGTCGCCCTCGCGGGCGATGACCTGGAAATTAGGGTCGTAATTGAGCATAGCAACGACGGCTTGCTGTTCGGGCGTAATGTTATCGCGGTAGGTATATTCGTTGCCGTAAATACCATCGGTATTGAGGTCGTCTTTAGGGGCAAAGATTAATTCACCCTCAAGCTGGCGGGGAAAGCCGGGCAGAATTTCGACCTGAGCCGGAGGTGCTATAGGCGCGGGGTTGAGCCTGACCGTCTGAGCCAGGGCTTGACCGGGTTCGACGCTGGGGCCAGGGCCAACGATTCGTCCGGCCAGAGCCGAGGCCGCTACGATGGTCGGACTGGCTAGATAAACCTGCGCCTGGGCTGACCCCATGCGGCCTTTGAAATTGCGGTTGGTGGCTGAAATAGCCGTCTCGCCCGGTTCCAACACACCCTGGCCCAACCCGATGCACGGCCCGCAACCGGACGGCAACGTAATTGCGCCTGCCGCGACGAGGCTATCCCAATAACCCAACCGCCGCGCATCGGCTTCGATTTCGGCACTGGCAGCCGCCAGATAAAAGCGCACCCCCGGCGCGACCTGTCGCCCGGCCATAATCTCGGCGGCGTCCCGAATATCTTCCAATCGCCCGTTGACACAACTTAACAGATAAGCTTTATCAATCTTGATTGCCTGCCGCTCGATCTCCGGTAGCGGGATCATTTTCTTAACTTCGTTTGGCCCGGCTATGCTGGGCGCAACCTGGGCCAGGTCGAGGTAAATTTCTTTAGCATAATGCGCGTCCGGATCGGCCTGGGGCATGTCCGCTTCGAGTTGGGCCACCAGGGCCGGGGTCAGGCGTAGCTGCGGGTCGCCTCGTTGCCGGAAGAGTGCGGCCCGGCCCAGGAGATAGTCGCGCACTACCGCGTCGTAGGGAAAGAGGCCGACCAGTGCGCCCCATTCGGTAGTCATGTTAGCAATCGTCATACGCTGCGACATGGTGAGATTTGCCACCCCTTCACCGCCAAACTCGACCGCACAGTTCAGCACCTCGTCGCGGGCGTAAGTACCGATCAAGGTCAGGATTACATCTTTGCCGCGTACCCCAGGCCGCAATCGTCCGGTCAGTTGAACTTTAACGACTGGCGGAACCTGCCACCAGGTCTGCCCGGTAGCCCAGATTGCTGCCGCATCCGTCCGCACCACCGGCGTACCGACCGCCCCCAACGCACCGTAAATGTTCGAGTGTGAGTCCGAGCCAACTACGAACGTGCCGGGCAGGGCAAAACCTTCTTCAGCCAGCACCTGATGAGCGATGCCGCGTCCGGCCTGATAGAAAGCCAGCCCGTGACGCCGGGCAAAAGCTTCGATGCGGGCGTACTTAGCCAGGTTTTCGGGGCTGTGGTTCTGCACATCGTGATCGAGAGCGAAAACAGGCTGGCTAGGGTCGTAGATGCCCGGCGCACCCATGCTCTCGAACTTGGGAATGACTGCCCCGGTGTTATCGTGGGTCATTACGTGGCGAGGCCGCACCTCCACAAAATCGCCTACTCGCACCCTTTGGCCCGGTTCCAACCCAACCGAATACTGCTCGACAATCTTCTCTACTAAGGTCTGCCCCACGGAAATTCTCCTCTTTATGAGCAGTTAATAACAGGTCTGAAGCAATCGGCTAATCGCCTGGAACCGCGCTATCGGCTGCCCGGCTCGTAGCAGTCATTCATTATACAACTTTTCTGGCGGGGACTCAGGCCAGGAGTTCGGCCCATTTCCCGGCCTCGATTTCCCGGATAAAGTTGGTCAGAATGAATGCAGTTGCGCCCCAGATGACGTTCTGGCCGTAGTTGTAGAAAACCACCCGGCGCGGCTGTCCTCCCATCACCCATTCTTCGTAACGGCGGGCTTTTGGGTCAATCAAAGGTCGCAGGGGAATTTCCAGGACGCTAGCGACTTCAAAATCATCGGGGATATAAGTGATCGGGGCGTCAGGCATTTGCGGAACAGCCACGAAAGGATGCACCAGGAAATTGCTGACAACCGTATCTACCGGCGGAAGCGGCCCTAGCACCCGCAAGCTGGCCGGTTCCAGGCCCAACTCTTCGTGAGTTTCGCGGAGGGCGGTGCGTTCGAGCGTTTCATCGCTGGGGTGGAAGCCGCCGCCCGGAAAGCTGATCTGCCCTTTGTGGGTATGAACTTTTTCTGAGCGACGGATAAAAACAAGGTGCGGTACGGCTTCCGGTCCCAAAGGACGCACGAGCATCAGCACTCCTGCCGGGCGGCGTGAGGGCAGAGAAGCAGGCATATCTCTGGTTGGTTCGAGTGACATCGCGGCTTTTTCTTCCTGTTACGAATTAAGCACATTAAATAACCGCCGGGTTGTGCGCCAGGCGTCAAGTCTTCCAGCTTTAATAATAGCCGACTGTGTCAACCGTAAGCGACGTTCAGTTCAGGCCGGTTTGGGTTTGTCAGAGTTGGCCTCGCTTTCAAAGAAGCCTCTGCCCGTGTCCAGGTAATCCTGGCCCTGCACACGCTGAGTGCGGTAACGATTAACCTCGCGCAAGCGGTCGAGGATTGCCTGTAACTGGTTAGCCGATTCCACCAGTAAATCTATCTCTGACAGGTTGACTTCTTCCTCGCGCTGAGCATAATCCAGCAGGGTCAGCAAAATTGTGACAGGCTGGCTGGCATCGTGTAGCAACCGGGCGATGGTAGCTCGCATTGCTTCTTCCTGATCAAGCTGGCGGGCCTTCTGCCGGTAGATGCTGACCCGTTCGACAAACTGGGTCGCCAGGAGCGAAAGGTATCCGGGCCGAGGAACCAGAGGCGGGAAGCGGCGGCGATCAGCCTCGAATGCGGCCACCTGATCGGGGCGGTAGTAGGCGATTACCTCGGCCAGGCGGTCGAGCGTGCGGGTGATCACCGCAGGCTCAAAGCTGATCAGCGTCTCGAAGGAGCGAGCCAGCACCGGCCTGTCAGAACCGTTCAGCTCTCGACCGGCCACCAGCAGGCTAAATTCTGGCGTCAGCACCAGCATGAACCATTCCTGACGGAGCGGGTCATCCGTGTCTAACGGGATTAACACCTCGTTTAAGCCCGGCCCGATAGTCTCCTGCCAGTAAGCGTCCAGCGTAGTCGGGTCGGGTGGAGACGAGAAAGAAGCGGCAAAGTCGGCGAAGGCATAAAGCGTATGCGGAATACCGATGATGCGCCGGTGCCGGTTTAGTTCTTCCTGCCAGTACGCGGTGTCCTGGTAATTGGAAAAGAGCAAAGTCGGCAGGTGATTTTCTCTAACCACCCGCTCAATGGTGCGACTGGCTCCGATCAGGGCGAGATTGGGTAATCGCGCTGCCGGTAACTTGTCCTCAAATTCTTTTTGCAATAATTCGTACAGCGTAAAACGACCTGACTCCGCCTGTCCAGTCTTTGATTGATCGGGGACATTTGTATTATTCAAAACATTACCTTTTTACCCTGTACGAGGTCAGCACCTCGCCAGGAAAATAAATTCAGGGTAGGTGAATACCACAAAATAACCTTGCTAAACCGGTACCTGTATGTTATATTATACAGGCTGTGGCGAGAGGTCAAGTACGGCCTGGCAAAGCAGTAATAGCTCCACACTACCGGGCGCGTATCGTCTAGAGGCCCAGGACTCCGCCCTTTCACGGCGGCAACAGGGGTTCGAATCCCCTTACGCGTATCCTATATTCAACCGAGAAAGACCCTGACCGACTTTCAGATAGAAGCGGCCCAGGGCTTTTTTATTCCTGTCAGGCTTATTTAACGTGCCTCTTAGAAGTTACTTTTGAGTGCAATTCTGCTACAATAACTCCTGTCACGCCTTCCCAAATTAGAGCTGAAATTGGCGAGTTTGCTTATTGAATTGAGGGAAGAGTAGAGAGAAGAAAAGAAAATGAGTGTCGAGATCAATCGTTCAGGGTCAGGGTCGCACGGCCCGATTGACTTCAATCAGATCGAGGCGGTCAAGTTTCCTGGTTTTATCGAAACTACCGGCCCTAGCTACGACGATATGACCCGCTGCATTCACTGCGGCCTGTGCCTACCGAATTGCCCTACTTATAAAGAAACCGGCATGGAAACCGAGTCGCCTCGCGGTCGGCTCTACCTGATGCGCTCTTTTGCCGAAGGTAAAATCGCGGCGGACAACCCGAATTTGCATCAGCATCTCGATCTATGCTTGCAGTGCCGCGCCTGTGAAACGGCCTGCCCTAGCGGGGTGCGCTACGGCCATTTGATCGAAACTACTCTGGACGAATTGAACCACCGGCCTGAAGTAATCGAGAAACGCCAGGGCCGCACCGAGAAGGCTTTGCGCTGGTTGGTTTTCCGGCAATTATTCCCGCATCCGGCGCGCTGGCGGGCCTTTGGCGTCGCCACCCGGTTTTATCAGCGTAGCGGATTACAAAATCTGACCCGTAAATTAGGCGTGCTACGGCTGCCAGTCTGGAAACGGTTGGGCCTGGGTCGCCTGGCCGACCTGGAAAAGCTGATGCCGACGATCAGCCAGCCGATGTTTGCGCCTCCAGCGGGTGAAGTTGTGGCGGCCCGCACGCCCCAGCGTTATCGGGTGGCTCTCTTTAGCGGTTGTATCATGAGCGTGGCCTTTGCCCGCGTGAACGAGGCGACGGTGCGAGTACTGACCCGAAATTATAGCGACGTGGTGATCCCGCAATCCCAGATTTGTTGCGGTGCGCTTAATGTCCACAACGGCGACCGCGATTACGGTCAGGAGATGGCCCGCCGCAACATCGAAGCTTTCGAGCAAGCCGAGCAGCAACACGGCGCGTTCGACGCGATCATTATCAATGCTGCCGGTTGCGGTTCGACCCTTAAAGAATACGGCGAACTGCTGGCCGAAGACCCGGCCTACCACGAGCGGGCCAAAAGTTTCGCCGGGAAAGTCAAAGACATCAGCGAGTTTCTGGCCGGAATCGAGTTCAACCGCGAAATGGGTCGGGTCGAGCGGCGGGTAACTTACCAGGACGCTTGCCACCTGATCCACGCGCAACGGATCAAGAATCCACCACGCACTCTGCTCAAGGCCATTCCGGGCCTCGAACTGATCGAGATGCGCGATAGCGATAAATGTTGCGGCAGTGCCGGTATTTACAATGTGACGCAATACGACATGTCCATGCAAATTCTCGATCACAAAATGGAGCGAGTCGCCCAAACTGGAGCGGATTGTGTCGCCAGTGGCAACCCTGGCTGCCATATTCAGCTTCAATTGGGCGTCGAGCGGGCGGGCCTGAACGAAGACCGAGCCACACCCCTTGAGGTGGTGCATCTGGTCGAGTTGCTGGACGAAGCCTACCGCCAGGCCGAGGGCCAGACCTTAGTCTAGCCCTCCGCTACTACACAAGGACAACATTAAAAGTTGTCCTCTTTTTGCTGATAGATTTCATACCGAAAAACTCGTTATTTCAGGACAGTTTGCAAAAATTTTAGCTTTTCCTGAACCTGAAAGTTTCCGCCGCCATCGTGATGATTATAGGGCTACATAACAATCCAGTAGCACTACTGGAACTTCGCGCAAATTGGCGGGCAACCAAACCTCGCGGTGGTACATCGTGGCGTAAATAATGCCTTCTACCTGCCGCTCAAGGAGTTTTTTGTAGTTTGTGAAATATTCAGGCAATGGAAAATTGAGCTTAAAGGAACGGTTTCGGCTTCCTGGCCCGCCGAGACGCTCATAAAGGAACTATATTCCTTTTGCCAGGTGGTAATAAATGTCGTTCCAGCGGATTTCCTTTTTGAACTCGGAAAGTCTGGTCGCGTTATCTATGAGAAGTAACTCCACCCCGGCGATTCCGGCAAAATCTTCCATGTGTTCGGTGGTCAGGTCCAGGCTGAAGGAAGTATGATGCGAACCACCCGCCTGAATCCAGGCTGTAGCGGCTGTTTTAGCGTCCGGTTGGGCTTCCCAGAGCGCACGAGCTACCGGCAGTTTTGGCAGAGGTTCATCCAGCGGAATAGCGGTTACGGCATTGACCACCATTCGGAAGCGGTTCCCCATGTCAACTATACAGGCCGCCACGGCTGGCCCGGCTTTCGCGTCAAATACCAACCGCACCGGGTCGGCTTTCCCGCCTATTGAAAGAGGGTGAATTTCAAGTTTAGGTTTCTGGGAGGTAATTGAGGGACAGACTTCAAGCATATGTGCGCCCAGGATTTTAAGCCCGGCATTGGTAAAGTGGTAGGTATAATCTTCCATAAAAGAAGTACCACCCGGTAGCCCGCTCCCCATCACTTTCATGGCTCGGACCATGGCGGCACTTTTCCAATCTCCTTCCGCTCCATAGCCGTAACCATCGGCCATCAAGCGTTGCGCCGCCAGCCCTGGTAACTGGTGCAGACCGTGCAAATCTTCAAAAGTAGTGGTAAAACCCTTAAAATTACCGTTTTCCAGGAAATGCCGAATCCCGGCTTCCTGCCGCGCTCCTTCCCGCAGCGATTGGTAACGCTCTCCTTTCAGACGAAGTTCGGGAACGACCTCGTAAATATCGTAATATTCATTTAAAAGCAGGTCAATCTCAGCCTCTCGTACTTCGTTGATGTAAGCCGCTACATCTCCAACCCCATAAGTATTAACCGAAAAGCCCAATCTGCGCTGGGCTTCTACCTTGTCACCTTCCGTAACGGCCACTTCACGCATATTGTCGCCAAAACGGGCAATCTTCATGTCCTGCCAGTCGGCCCAGCCACTGGCGGCCCTGGTCCAACTCCCTATTTCGGCCTGGACTTCTTCGTCTTTCCAGTGACCCACGACTACCTTGCGGGTCAGACGCATCCGACTGGCGATAAAACCAAACTCCCGGTCCCCGTGGGCAGATTGATTTAGATTCATGAAATCCATATCTATTTCGGCCCAGGGTAAATCGTGGTTATACTGGGTATGCAGGTGCAGGAAAGGCTTTTGTAAGGCATTTAATCCGCCAATCCACATCTTTGCCGGGGAAAAGGTATGCATCCAGGTTATCAGGCCGATACAGTTAGCGGTAGTGTTGGCTTCCTGGCACAAAGCGCGGATACCCTCTGGCCCGGTCAGAATTGGTTTAAAAACCACGTTTACCGGGATCGCCTGGGCCTCGGAAAGAGTCTGGGCTATTTCGCGTGAGTGGGCTTCGACTTTCTCCAGAGTCTCCGACCCATAAAGGTTTTGGCTACCCGTTACGAACCATACATCGAACTGTTTGAGGTCTTTCATTCTTTCATTCTTCCTTGAAATATCTGGCAACAAGGCGACTTCAAAGGCAACAAGGCGACAAATTCCTGGGCCGTGTAGATACATAGAAGTTCACCGCCAATAGTGGCCGTCCTATAAACGTAAAATTACCGGCTTATTGACCGTAAACATTGGTGTAACGCTGGTGTAATTTGACCACATCTTCGGCTGGAATCTGATCGGGCGTGCCGAGGGCCAGAGCCAGCCAGACCGTTCGAGCGACATCTTCTACCATGACCGCCGTCTTAACCGCCGCCTCGGCATTTTTACCGACCGTAAACACACCGTGATTTTTTAGTAAGACTGCCGGAGAATTCCCGATATGTTCGACTACCTCTCGGCCAATTGACTCGTCTCCGATCAACGAAAAACCGCCGCAGGGTATCTCGCAGCCAAATTCATCGGCGATGGCCGTCAAAACGACCGGGATCGAGCGACCGTTAGCCGCAAAAGCGGTGGCGTAGGGCGAATGGGTATGTACTATCCCGCCAATGTCGGGCCGTTGGCGGTAGATATAGAGATGGCTGGCGGTATCTGAGGAGGGTTTTAAATGTCCCTCAATTTGAAGCCCATCTTGATCCATTACCACCATATCTTCAGGCTTTAGTTTCTCGTAGCGCACTCCTGATGGTTTAATCACAATTAGCCCCGTGGCGGGGTCACGGGCACTGACATTTCCGCCCGTCCAGACTACAAGCTCGTGTTTTGGTAATTCCAGGTGTAATTGGTAAAGTTCTTCTTTGATCTGTTCCAGCATAATTCTTCTCTCTTACACAAACTGCTAATAGGTTAGTAGAGAATGTGTAGAACTTTGAATAGAAGGTGATTGACCCTCCAAATGTCGAGTTACTACCTTTTTTCTAATTTCACGTAGCCGCTTCATCACGTTGTTTTCACCCCGACCGAAATAGTCGTACAGCCGTTTATATTCGGCAAAAAGTTCGTTATAAACTTCGACGTGTTCGGGTACGGGTTTGTAAACCAGATCTTTGAGGCCACCCATGCGAACGGCCGCCGCCGTAATATCGGCATAGCCCCCTAGTTCTACTCCCGCCGCGACCGCCGCGTGCATGGCTGAACCGAGGGCAGGAGCCTGATTGCTCTTGATAAGCGCAATCTCCCGGTTTAAAACATCGGCATAAATTTGCATCAACAGGGGGTTCTTCTCTGGAAGACCACCTGCGGCCACTAAAGCCTGGATTGGCACCCCACTTTTCGCCAGCGTTTCGATAATCTCGCGGGTACCATAGGCGGTAGCCTCGATCAAGGCTCGATAAATTTCGGGAGCTTTGGTGGCTAAGGTCACTCCTATCAGCAGACCGCCCAGTTCGACATCAACCAGTGTAGAGCGGTTCCCGTTCCACCAATCCAGGGCGAGCAGACCGCTTTGCCCTGGCTCTAGCTCGGCGGCGGCTAGTTCCAAAACAGAGTGAACGCTTAAGCCCTGTCGGTTAGCTTCTTGCAAGTATTCAGCAGGCACCCCATTTTCAACAAACCAGGCGAAAATGTCACCCACCGCGCTCTGACCTGCTTCGTAGCCAAACAAACCAGGTATAATACCATCCTCGACTACTCCACACATTCCTGGCACTTCGGCTAGATTTTCCCCTACCAGGACATCACAGGTACTTGTACCCATAATCATGACCATCGTACCGGGGGCCGTATTTCCCGTGGCCGGTAAAGTAACGTGGGCATCTACGTTCCCTACCGCAACTACAGTGCCTGGACGCAAGCCCGTCCACTCGGCCCCCTGGACGGTTAATTCGCCCGCTTTACTTCCTAAAGGAGCCAGCTTCGAGGACATTCTAGTTTCAATAATATCGGCCATGTCCGGGTGCAGGGCGGCAAAGAAATCTTTGGAAGGGAACCCGGTTTGTTTTTGCCAGATTGCTTTGTAGCCTGCCGTACAAACGTTGCGAGTTTCTTTCCCGGTTAATTGCCAGACTACCCAATCGGCGGCTTCAATAAAACGCTCGGCAGCCCTATAAACCTGGGGAGCTTCATCGAGAATTTGCAAGGCTTTGGAAAAAAACCACTCGGAAGAGATTTTCCCGCCGTACAAATTCAGCCAGGACTCCTGGCGTTGCCGGGCAAGTTCATTTATCCTGTCGGCCTCTGGTTGTGCGGCATGGTGCTTCCAGAGTTTAACCCAGGCGTGGGGATTGTTGCGCCACTGGGGCAGCAAACACAGCGGTGTACCATCGGCAGTGGTTGGAAGCATAGTGCAGGCCGTAAAATCCAGGCCAATACCAATAATATCCTGTGGGTCTACCCTGCTCTCTGCCAGAACCGCGGGGACAGTCTTCTTTAGCACCTCAAGATAATCTTCCGGGTCTTGCAAGGCCCAATCCGGCGGCAAGTGGATCTTAGTACCTGGCAAAGTTTCGTCAATGACCCCGTTTTTATAGGAGTGGATGCTGGTAGCTAATTCCTTGCCCGTTCCTACCTCTACAAGTAAAGCTCTGCCCGATTCTGAACCAAAATCTACACCTATTACATACTTCATCTTTGTTTTTCCTAATGACAGTAACTATTTCTTAAATCAGGTTCGGAATAATCCAACTGCAAATCCACCTGATCGCGCCTCGGTTTACTGCTAGAGTTTCCCGTTGTGTCCGATTACAGGCATCTGCAACGACACGGTACTATCACGAACCACTAACTCGGTCTGCAATGTCAGCATTTGTTCGGGCAGTGCTTCCTGCTCTCCCTCGATGCGGGCCAGCAGGGTTTTTACGGCCTGCATTCCTAGCTCACGTAACGGGTGCTTGACGGTTGTGAGGGCCGGGGTGAAGTAGGCCGCCTCCGGCAAATCGTCGAAGCCAACCACAGCCAGGTCTTCCGGCACCCGAATTCCCTGGGTAGAGGCGTAGTGCAACACTCCGAGAGCCATCTGATCGTTACAGGCGAAAACAGCATCCAGATCGGGATACTTCCCCAGCAACTCGGCAAAGGCTACCTCGCCACTACGGGGCGACCAGTTACCCATTGACCAGTGCCGCTCCGAGACGACCTCACCAGTATTGGCGAGTGCATCCGCCCAACCTTGCCAACGCTGGCGAGCCTCCAGCCAGTCCAGTGGCCCGCTAATCAAGCCGATTCTCTTTCTGCCGAGCTTGATCAGGTGTTCGGTAGCCTGGTGCGCTCCATCGAGGTTATTGACACCTATGGTCAGGTGTCCTTTGCTTGGCTGGCTCTTCAAAAAGACAATCGGCGGACAGACCTTTGGCAGTTGTGACTGAACGATCTGTACATTGTTGCCGGTTTCAGGGGCGGCGAAGATGATCCCTTCTACGTGGCTTGCGATCAGGGACTTTATGATGGGAACTATGTCCGTTACTTCAAAGCTGGCAAGTTCTTTGAGGAGCAGTGAGTAATTGAAAGCTTCACAATGCTCCGTGATGCCGTTCAAGGTCTGCGAAACTCCGCTATATTGCAGTCCGGCGATGATAACCCCCAGCGTATAGCTACGCTGTTGCACCAGGCTACGGGCAAGCGCACTTGGCTCGTAACCTAGTTCGGCAATGGTTTTCTCGACAGCCAGACGGGTTGCCGGTGCCACGTCTGCCCGGTTATTCAGCACCCGCGACACGGTTTGGGTCGAAACCTGGCACAGCCTGGCAATATCCTTGATCGTGACTTTTTGCAGACGTGCGGCTGTCATTTGTAACTCCACTGCCCGGTTGCGTTATCCCACTCTGGTGGGTTGGTTGCCTGTAAAGTAACCCTGGAAGCGACTCTGCACTCAAGACCGACCACTAACCCTTGTTCTTATTTATTACATCGAAGAAGACGGCGAACAGGAGTACGAGTCCTTTGATGGACTGCTGCCAGTCAATGCCGATACCGACGATTGACATACCGTTGTTCATCACGCCCATGACGAATGCGCCGATTACCGCCCCGATTACCGTGCCTACGCCGCCTGAGGCCGAAGCACCCCCAATGAAAGCTGCCGCGATCACATCAAGCTCGAAGCCGTTACCGGCCTTGGGGGTCGCCGAGTTCAGGCGGGCGGCAAATATCATGCCGGCCAGAGCCGCCAGCATCCCCATGTTTACGAATGTATAGAAAGTGAGCCGCTCGGTGTTCACCCCTGAAAGCTTGGCGGCCCGCACATTGCCGCCCAGGGCGTAGATACGCCTGCCGATGACCGACCGCTTTGTGATGAAGGTGTACAGCGCAATCAGCACAAAGAGGGCTATCAGCACGTTCGGGAGGCCGTTGTAAGAGGCCAGCAGGTAGCAAAGGCCCATAAGGGCTGCCACGACTATGACGTTCCTGAGGAGAAAGATCGGTAGAGGAGTGACCGCGACATTAAACTTGCGCTGGTTGGCTCTTTCCCGCACATCCAGGTAGACCAACAACCCGGCTAATATTGCGCCTATCGCTATCGAGGTGACGTGCAGGCCGCCCGCATCCGCGAAATCGGGTATGAACCCGGAGCTTAACCGCTGGAACCCGACCGGGAAAGGCCCGATTGACTGACCTTGCAGCAGCACCAGGGTAAGACCCCGGAACACAAGCATACCGGCCAGGGTCACGATAAAGGCGGGGATTTTCATGTAGGCCACCCAGAAACCCTGTATTGCCCCGATCAACGCGCCGATGATCAGACAGGCCGGGACCGCCAGGAAAGGCGATAACTCCATCTGTACCATCATAACTGCCGCGACGGCCCCGATGAAACCCGCGACGGAACCTACCGAGAGGTCAATGTGGCCCGCCACGATCACCAGCAGCATACCAAGAGCCATTACCACAATATAGCTGTTCTGGAGGATCAAATTCGTGATGTTCAACGGTTGCAACAGCGTGCCATTAGTCACGATCTGGAAGAATAGCGTAATGACGACTAAGGCAATGAGCATACCCTGCTCACGGATGTGTTCCTTAAAAAACCTGCTGATGGACGAGGTTAAAGATATACCTGTTGGGCGGGCCTCACTCTCAATAATACTCATACCGACTGAGTCTCCTTTTGTTGCTGCTGTTGCATGATACTGGTCATAATGGCCTCTTGAGAGGCGGCGGCGGCGGGCATTTCAGCAATAATTTTGCCTTCGCTCATCACGTAGATTCTATCGCACAGTCCAAGAATTTCTGGTAGCTCCGAAGACACCACCACAATACCTTTACCTTCGCTAGCCAGGCGATTGATGATGGTGTAAATTTCGTATTTTGCACCAACATCAATACCACGGGTAGGCTCGTCGAGGATCAAGATTTCCGGGTTGGCAAAGAGCCATTTGCTCAGAACAACTTTCTGCTGGTTCCCGCCGGAAAGATTTATGGTCTTTTGCAACACACTTGAACACTTGATATTAAGATTATCCCGGTACTCGTTTGCAACGTTCAGTTCTTTTGGTTGGTTGATAACGGCGTTTTTAGCAACGGCCTTGAGGTTGGCGAGGGTGGTATTATTCTTCACATCTTCAATGAGTACCAGACCGAAGGTCTTGCGGTCTTCGGTAGCATAGACAACTCCGTTCGCGATTGCCTTGCTGATCGTACTCATGTCCACCGCCTGACCGTGCTTGTAGACCGTGCCACTGATACGAGTACCATACGAGCGGCCAAAAATACTCATGGCAAGCTCGGTGCGGCCCGAACCCATCAGCCCGGCAATACCGACAACCTCACCTTTACCGACATGAAAGTTGACATTATCCACCACTTTGCGCTCGGAGTGCAGCGGGTGGTAGGCTGTCCAGTCCCGCACTTCAAAAATCGTTTCGCCTATATTTGCCGTGCGGGGCGGGAAGCGGTGCGTAAGATCACGGCCTACCATACCTCGGATAATTCGCTCTTCGGTAATGCGGTCTTTGTGACAATCTATTGTCTCGATAGTTGCACCATCGCGCAATACGGTGATAGAGTCCGCGACTTTAGCCACTTCGTTAAGTTTATGCGAGATGAGTATGGACGAGATGCCTTGGGCCTTGAACTGCAAAAGCAATTTCAGGAGTGCTTCGCTATCGCTCTCGTTGAGGCTCGCGGTCGGTTCGTCCAGGATAAGGAGCTTGACCTTCTTTGCCAGAGCCTTTGCGATTTCGACCAGTTGCTGTTTACCTACGCCGATGTCATCCACCAGGGTGGTGGGAGATTCGTGCAGCCCGACCTTTTTTAAGAGTTCTTGCGACATAGCCATAACTTCGTTCCAGTTGATCAGACCACGTGCAGCCCGTTCGTGACCCAGGAACAAGTTTTCGGCTATAGACAGAGTTGGGATCAAAGCCAACTCCTGGTGGATGATCACGATACCGAGCTTCTCGCTGTCGGTAATATCGTGGAACCGGCATTCCTGGCCCTGGAAGTAGATTTCACCAGAGTAGGAGCCGTGCGGGTAAACCCCGCTCAATACTTTCATCAGGGTTGATTTGCCCGCTCCGTTCTCGCCAACCAGAGCTTGAATCTCACCCTCCTGGACTACCAGGTTAACGTTGTCCAGTGCTTTTACACCAGGGAACGTCTTCGTAATATTGCGCATTTCAAGAATACCACCAGACA
Source organism: Chloroflexia bacterium (assembly GCA_038206175.1). Lineage (GTDB taxonomy): Bacteria > Chloroflexota > Chloroflexia > Chloroheliales > Chloroheliaceae > 54-19. The sequence continues at coordinate 15,062 of JBBRBE010000038.1, read as the reverse complement.
TACGCTCCACCTCCCTGGGAAGCTTGATAAATTACCCAGGACACGGCGGAAGTAGTTGGCTACTACGCCTGTCCTGGGTAATCTGGTTGAGCGGTCAGGCTACTTGAGGCCGATCTGGTCCTTCGTGTAGTATCCGCTATCCACCAAAGCCTGTTGGATATTCGACTTATCAACAGATACAGGGTTCAGCAGGAATGAAGGTATGACCTTGACGCCGTTATCATAGGTCTTGGTGTCGTTGACTGGCACTGTTTTGCCGTTCAGGGCTGCATCAACGATGTCCACGGTGGCCTTAGCCAGGTCACGGGTGTCCTTGAACACGGTTTGCGACTGTTCGCCGGCCAGGATTGATTTGACGGACGGAACTTCGGCGTCCTGACCGCTAACTATCGGGATGATCTTGCCGGCAGAACCGTAGCCGACGCCCTTGAGCGCGGAGAGAATACCGATGCTGATGCCATCGTAGGGGGAGAGTACGGCATCCACGCGCTTGCTACCGTAGTAGGCACTGAGCAGGTTGTCCATGCGGGACTGGGCGGTGGCACCGTCCCAGCGCAGAGTAGAAACCTTGTTCATGCCCAACTGTCCACTCTGAACGACCAGTTTGCCGCTATCTATGTAAGGCTTTAGGACTGACATTGCTCCGTCATAGAAGAAGAAAGCGTTGTTGTCGTCGGGTGAGCCGCCGAACAGTTCGATGTTGAAGGGACCCTTGCCATCTTTCAGACCGAGTGCTTTCTCGATGTAGGACGCTTGCAGCACGCCGACCTTAAAGTTGTCGAAGGTCGCGTAGTAGTCCACGTTAGGCGTATCGCGGATCAGGCGGTCGTAAGCGATCACTAGAATCTTTTTGTCTTTGGCGGTCTTGAGAATCTGGGACAGGGACTTGTTATCAATGGCCGCGACGACCAGGACGTTCACGCCCTTAGTAACCATGTTCTCGATCTGGGCCACCTGGTTGGGGATGTCGTCTTCCGCGTACTGTAAGTCGGTCTTGAAGCCTTTCTCGGTGAAAGTCTTGACCATGTTGTTGCCGTCCGCGATCCAGCGAGCAGAGGACTTGGTAGGCATCGAAATGCCGACGTACTTGGCTGTCGAAGTGCTGCCCCCTGCCGCGGCGGCAGTGGTGGCACTGGTTGCGGCAGGCGTGTTTGTTGCATCGGTGCCGCCGCAGGCACTAAGCAAGAACGTCAAAATAGTAAAAGCCACTATCAGAGTGGTCGAACGTCTCGTCTTTGACATTGGTTCTTCCTCCTTTGGGAGATCCAGTTTTTGAGAAATTGGAATGGGTCTGCCAGAAACGATAAGGAGCTGTTATCGTTCCCGTTAACGATAACATCATTATAGCAAAGCTTCTTCGGTTGTCAATAAGGGTTCATGGATTGTCTTAAAAGTTGAACTGAGGTTGCCAGTGTTTATTATAATCCTGGTAAATTATACAAAAAGGTTGGTAATATTGCTGTTGCAATGAAGTGTTTCAAAAAGGCGGTTGAACTAGAACACAAATAGATTTCACAGCAGTTCTGTCAGTGCTGAATACAAAGCTTTCACACGATTTTTACCCCTATTTCTTCTTACGGAACCTTCTCCAGGGGTCTACTATGGTATTCATTTTTACACAATTTTATAATACCGGCGCGTGAGCGGTAAGCCGCTTGAATCGCTCGAACGCTTTGTTCCATTCATTGCTCTGGCTGGGCAAATAATGTTTTAAGGAAAACCTGGTTTTGATAGCCGTTCGCCCAGTGGTAAGGTCAGGTAACTGCCCGGTGGAGATAGCCTGTATCATCACGTTACCCAAAGTGGTAGCTTCCACCGGGCCGGAAATTACCTCTCGCCCACAGCCATCGGCAGTAAACTGACACAACAACTCGTTCTGGCTACCTCCGCCTACGACATGAATGGTGTCCAGAGTGTACCCCAACAGGACTTCGAGTTGCTCCACCACCAGTCGGTACTTGAGTGCCAGGCTTTCCAGGCAACATCCTATTACTTCGCCGACTCCTTCAGGTACACGCTGCCCGGTACGCTGACAGTAGACTCGGATAGCTTCGGGCATATTTGGCGGATTTAGAAAATCGGGAGCGTCCGGGTCAATCAGACTTTCAAAAGAAGTTACGTGTTTGACTAACTTTAACAGGTCGGGCCAGCTATAATTTCGTCCTTCCTCTCTCCACACCCGCTGGCACTCCTGCACCAGCCACAGTCCCATCACGTTCTTGAGAAGACGAATGGTATTAGCTACCCCACCTTCATTAGTAAAATTAAGGTCTAATGCCTGGGAGCTAAGTACCGGTTGGGCTACTTCGACTCCTACCAGACTCCATGTGCCACTGGAAATAAAGACCCGGTGCTGGTCGAGATAGGGAGTACCGGCCACCGCACTGGCGGTATCGTGGGTGCCGGGCGCGACTATCAGTATCTGCGTGGCTTGCCTTAAACCTACCTCCTGGGCTACCTGGGGTAGTAGCTTCCCCAGCACTGTACCCGGTTGCACAACTTCTGGCAGGAAGTGATGCCCAATACCAAGTTCCTCTAACAGTTCAGTGGCCCAGCGTTTCTCCTTAACCTTGAAGAATTGAGTAGTGGTAGCGTTGGTGTATTCGACGACTCGACGACCGGACAATCGGAAGTTGATCCAGTCGGGAATCATCAGGAAAGTAGCGGCCTTTACCAGATTGGCGTCGTTGGCCTTAGTCTGAGAGTATAGCTGATAAAGAGTATTGAAAGGCAGAAACTGTAGCCCGGTCTCCGCAAAGAGCCGGTTTTTGCCTATTTTCGCTACTACCTCTTGCATCAGCCCGTCAGTACGGTGGTCGCGGTAATAATAAGGAAGTTCTAAAAGCTCGCCCGCTTCATTCAGTAGAACGTAATCCACTGCCCAGGTGTCTACGCCAATACTGGTGAGCGGTTCTTTGTACCTGGTAGCATAAATACTCAGGCCCTTTTTAATTTCTGACCAGAGCCGGGGAGCATCCCAGTGCAAATGCCCGTCCTTGTTCAGAGGAGTGTTAGCAAAGCGGTGTAACTCTTCCAGTTCAAACCCCTGCTCTCCGCCCCGCCCCATCATTACTCGCCCTGAACTCGCTCCCAGGTCTACCGCTATATAGTTTCCCGCCACATTCCACTCATCTTTTCCATTTTATTCGAGTAAGTGTTCACCCAACCTCGCTGCTGTCACGCCCTACGGGTGTGACAGGGCTGGATAGTTACTTATTCGTTAGCTATTTTTGAAAAAATCTGTTAATAACTTTTCCCAGGAGATACCATTGAGGGGAGTTGAACATTTTTAGCCCTGCCAAGAATATTCAACTCGATGATCTATTGTGGTGAACGGCGGCACTTAGCGAACATAAGTATTAGTATTACCGCCATCCACCGTGAGGATGCCCCCGGTGGTGCGACTGGCGCGTGGCCCGGCCAGGAAACTAATAGCCTCGGCAATGTTTTCAGGTAAGACATTCACCTTCAGCACGGTTCGTTGCCGGTAGAACTCTTCCAGTTCTTCCGGCTTGATACCATAACCGGCGGCGCGGGCGTTGCGCCAACCAGCATCCCAAATAGACGAGCCTTCGATCACTCCATCCGGTAGCACCGAGTTTACCCGGATTCCATGCGCCCCGCCTTCTTCCGCCAGACAACGGGCCATGTGAACTTCGGCGGCTTTGGCGGCACTGTAGGCCGCCGCTCCCTTCCCGGCGGCCAGGCTATTCTTGCTGCCAACGTAAATCAAACTACCACCTCGACGCTGGGCTATCCAAACTCTGAAAGCCGCCCGGCTGACCAGGAAGTAGCCCTTTGCCAGGATGTCAAAGTTCCTGTCCCACTGCTGGACAGTCGTTTCCTCGATTGGTGCGCTGATGGCAATGCCAGCGTTACTGACCACTATATCTACCCCACCGTAGGCCAGCACCACCTCTTCAAAAGCCTGAGCTACTACTTCTTCGCTTGTGACATCGCAGTGTATTGCCATACCCCGCCGATGACCGTGCTTACTGGTCAGTTCATCGGCGACCTTCCTGGCACCGTCCAAATTAATATCCAAAATTACGACGTGCGCCCCGTCTTCAGCCAACCGGCGAGCAGTCGCCCGGCCAATCCCGCTCGCGCCCCCGGTGACGATCACTACCTTGCCAGCCAGTTCGCGGGGGGTGGGTTTGAGCTGTAATTTATAAATTTCTAGCGGCCAGTATTCCACGGCGAAGACTTCCTGAGCGTTCAGACTCTCAAAACCGCCCAGTGCCGTACTACCGTCAATCACCCGAATCGCCCGCTGGTAAAGCTGGTTGCTGACATCAGCCAGCCCCGCATCCGCTCCGGTAGTAATCATACCGATGCCGGGAATAAGAACTACGCGGGGGCTGGGGTCGAACATTACATCACCCGGCTGACTGTTAGCTTCAAAATATTCTTTGTAGCAGGCTACATAGCCGTCCACTCCACTTTGCAGTTTTTCGACCAGTATTTCCGTTCCCTCGGCGGGCTGCCAGTTCACAAATAGCGGCTGGCGTTTAGTATGTACCAGGTGGTCGGGGCAAGCCGCCCCTTTTTGGGAAAGCTCGGCGGCGGCCTGTGTACCAACAAAATCCAGCACCACCGGGCTGTCGTCGTACTGAAGGATAACCGGATTGTACTGGCTCAGAGCGTGGCGCAGGTGAGGTAACGCCTGAGCCAGAACCCGGCGGCGTTCCCGGCTATCCAGGGCTGGAACATCCGTCCCGACAAAAACCTTGCGACCGTTCCGGCGGCTTTCAATGTATTCTTCGGCGGTTTGCAGGACATGAACCGTTTTGTCGTAAGACTGGCGGCTGGTGTTGGCCCAGGTTAGCAGGCCGTGCTTTGCCATCACCACCATTTCGGCTCTGGGATTAGCGCGTACCCCTTCGCCAATCCACTTCGAGAGTTGGAAGCCAGGCCGGATGTAGTCTACCCAGACCATCCGGTCTCCCCAGATACTCTCGCAAATTCGTCGTCCATCCGGGGCGCAAGATAGGCTGATAATGGCGTCGGGATGGGTGTGGTCGGTATGGGCTGCCGGGAAAAAGGCGTGCAGCAAACTTTCGATAGACTGGCGAGGTCGCCCCGGCGCAAAAGTACAGGCCGAAAGATATTCGATCATTTCCTCGTCGCTCATTTTTTCGCGCTCAAGCAAAGGCAGGATTTCGTTCAAACGTAGCCCGGCAAAACCCTTCGTGGTGACAGTCGCTAAATCACTGCCGCTGGCCTTGACCCAAAGTACCTCGGTGGAACGGCCCATATGGTCTTTTTCGCTCCGTTTGAGGGCAGTATTGCAGCCATAAATATTAGCTATCGAGCGGTCGCGGCCCAGGAGATTGCTGCGGTAAATCAGTCCGTCTAATTCGGGATGTTGTTGAGCTTCCTCCTCGTTCCACAAATTAGCCGGTATTGTAATTCTATTCTCAATGATCATCGAATCTTTTCCTCTTTTTAGTTTTTACCCTAATTTTGGCCTATTGGAAACCTCCACTGGTACGGGCCAGGCCGCGTTCCTGGCGGATTTTCTCTTCGTAGCCGCTCTGCCGGTAAGCTACCAGGGGATCAACCGCCAGACCCATTTCCTGGCGCACCTGGGCCAACAAAGGCCGCACATCAATCCTGTAGGCGTCGGTCAAAATTCGGTGGGCTTCCAGCACGTCTCCCGCAGCCTGGGCCTGGGCCAGTCGCGGGCGGTCTACCATCAAGGCTTTAGCATAAATTTCTTGACAGTTCATCACCGAATAGATAATCGCTCCAATCTTGCCCTCGATGTTGTGGCACTGGTCGAGCATGTAAGCGATCTTCTGGGCCGTCTGGCATGCGGGCTGTTCGCCACTGTGTTCGGCGGCTACCAGTTCGTTATAGATCAAGAAAAGCTGGTAAGGGTTGGAGCTACCGACGATCAAATCGTCATCGCCATACTTACGGTCGTTGAAATCGAAGCCGCCGAGTTTCCCTTCGTCCAACAAAAACGCTACAATTTGCTCAATATTGGTAGCCTGGGCGTGATGGCCCAGGTCAACTACCACCTGAGCGCGTTCCCCTAGCTTGAGGCACATTCCATAAGCCGTACCCCAATCCGGCACATCGGTCGAGTAGAAAGCCGGTTCGTAAAACTTGTACTCCAACAGCATCCGGCTACCCACGGGCAAATGTTTGTAAACCGCCTGGAGAGCCTGTTCCATGCGCTGTTTACGGCTTCTAAGCGAATCCTGACCGGGGTAGTTTGTGCCATCGGCAAACCATAGTTTTAGCTGGTCACTACTTGTTTTGGTCATAATATCGCAGCACTCCAGCATATGTTCGAGGGCCATTTGCCGAGTAGCGGGGTCGGGGTTGCCGACCGAACCGAGCTTGTAGGCATTATCCTGGAAAACGTTGGAGTTGATCGCTCCTAGCCGAATACCCTGCGCCTGAGCATACTGGAACATTGCTACATAATCCCCGTCTTCCGGTTTGTCCCACGGAATATGCAAAGCTACCGAAGGGGCAACTCCGGTCAGCCGATGCACGAGGGCGGCGTCATCCAGTTTCTGGCGAGTGGTGGTAGCTGCGCCGGGGTGAGGAAAAGCTTTGAAGCGCGTGCCGCTATTAGCAAACGCCCAGCTTGCGGTTTCGATTTTGTGCCGCTTGATGCCGTCCTTAATCTGGTTCAGATCAAGACCCTGCCCGTCCAGGGTCTCTGCCAGCAACTCGTAAGCGGCGGCTGAATTTGAAGTTTTCAATAAATCAGGCATAACAAACAAACTCCTTTTAAGTAGAGGCCCGTTAGGGCCGGAGGTTTGTAAGAATCTAAGTTTAGCTCCAGACCAAAACCGGCTGTAGCTAAACTATGCGGACTTTCAAGCCCTGAGTGGTAAATGCTTTTGACAACTCGGCGGCATTACTACCAGAGGTAATGAGCGTATCAATTTTTTCAAAAGAACAAAATGAAGTAAAAGAAGTGCGTCCTAACTTGGTACTATCCAGGAGGGCTATGATTTCTTGTGTATGCTCGACCATCATCGCTTTTAGCTGGGCTTCCTGAAGCGAGCTTTCACATAGACCCTGCTTCAGGTTAAACCCTTGCGCCGAAAAGAACCCTTTAGCAGTATACAAGTTGGCTAGGACTTCCTGGCCCAGTGTTCCAATCAGGGAACCGTGGCCCGGACGAACACTGCCACCGACTACAACGACGGTAAAGTTAGGATTGGCAGAGAGTTCGAGAGCAGTATAAAGCCCGTTGGTTACAATGTATAAATCCCGTTTACGTTCTTTTAGCTGCCGGGCTAAAGCCAGGGCGGTGGTGCTGGCGTCCAACAACAAAGTCTCGCCATCTTCAACCATCTCAACCGCTACCTGGGCAATTGCCTGTTTCTCGGCATTCTGTAAGCTCAGACGAATGGCAAACGGACTTTCCGGCTTATTTTGTTCAGGTAGAGTTGCCCCGCCCCAAATTCGTTGAAGTAATCCCTCTCGATCAAGCTGGACAAAATCTTGCCGAACAGTTACTTCTGAAACCCCAAGAGCCTCGCTTACTTCTTTGACGCTGACCTGTTTACGTTGCGCTAACAGGGCGAGTACTCCTCTGCGGCGTTCTACCGCACTGCCAATTCCAATTAATTCCTGAGCCATTGGCTTGTCCTGTCCTGCTTAAAGCTGTAAAAGTGAAATGAAATATCCTCAATTATTTTTACCATGCTTCTTTCTCTTTGTCAATAACTCGAAAGTATTTAGAAAGAAAACTATACAAAAATCGAAAGCTTCCCTTTTTTTAATTCTTTTGAAAACAGACGAAGCAGATTTGCTACTTGCGTCAACTATGGGGTTATTGTCTGGCCTTAGTTCTAAGGTATAGCTCGATTTTTTGGTCTTTCGCCTATAACATAGACCTGGCAGAGCAAAAAAGCTAATACTACTGGCTTAGACTCGCCTAATTTGGATTTCTTGCCTAATTTTTATGAAGTATTTCTACCAAATTTTTTACAGCTTGCTCGACAAAAGGAGATAAAAGCTGAAAATAAAAGAAATAGAAAGCCAGGAAAATTGGGCGCAAATCCATTTTGAAATCTATTGACAAGGATTTATTTCTTTGCTATATTCAAATCATAAACAACTCGACAAAAAAACTTACAAAAATTCTTCATTGTCTTTTAGAATGCTTTCAAATAAAAACAAGTGTCAGCAGCTAAAAGTGATTTGGATGATTGTAAGTAATATTTGCTAGAGGGAACTTTCTACGCGGCCCATCTCATTTCAAATACACTCCAGGCAGCGTCTAAATCGAGATCAAGAATTATAACTACGCCTAAATTAATTAAAACGGTTGCTTATTTTGTAAAAAGAATACCAGAACTCGCCTTAAAAGGGAGGGTTCATACCCTCACTTCCATGTATAAAACTACAAATTTGTCTTACTTTGAGGTGAGATAAATTTCTACTGTATTCATTATGGTAACTACAAGGAGGAGATACCATGAGCGATGAACTCTCGAACCCCAATTACCCCACCAACCGTTTAGGCCGCCGTAAATTTCTCAAACAGTCCGCCTTCGCTATCGCCGGTACTACCTCGGTCGCGGCTCTCCTGGCGGCTTGCGGCGATAATACGGCTACCCCTGCCGTCGCTACGACTGCCGCTAGTGGTGCTGCTACGACTGTCGCTAGTGCTACTAATGCTGGCGGTGCCCCTGTCACGCTTAGCTTTTTGATAGACGATGGCCCAACCACCAAAGATATAGCCAACGCCCTCATTGCCAGTTACAAGGCACTGCATCCAAACGTGACCATCAACGTAGAAACCCGGCCAGGCGGGACGGATGGCGACAACCTGGTCAAGACCCGCCTGGCTACGGGTGACATGCCCGATCTGTTTGAATACAACTCTGGTTCACTGCTTCAGGCCCTCAAACCGACTTCTACGCTTGTCGATCTCTCTAAAGAGTCGTTTATCGCTAACCTTGCCGACGTGTTCATTCCCACAGTCTCGCAGAGCGGCCAGATTTTTGGGGTGCCGTTCGGCACGGCGTTCGGCGGCGGCATCCTGTACAACAAGAAGGTCTACAGCCAGCTTGGACTGAGCGTCCCCAAGACCTGGGCTGAATTTGAAGCCAACAACGAGAAGATCAAGACTGCTGGCATCATACCGGTCATACAATCCTACGCTGGTAGCGATACCTGGACTTCCCAGTTGTTCGTACTGGCCGACTACTACAACGTGGCCCAGGCCAGGCCAAACTTCGCGGCAGATTATACAGCTAATAAGGTCAAGTTCGCCTCGGAACCAGTCGCAATGCAAGGCTTCACCTACTTGCAGGAAGGCTTCCAGAAGGGCTGGTATCAGAAGGATTTTGCGACCACCAAGTTTGAACAGGGTCTGCAATTGCTCGCAGATGGCAAAGGAGCGCACTACCCGATGCTATCGGCTGTGGTTACGGGCCTCCAGGCGAATTCGCCGGATAAAATCAACGATATAGGCTTCTTCGGGCAACCCAGCAAGGATGCCACCAAAAACGGCGCGACGGTCTGGTTGCCCGCCGGGGTATACATCCCGAAGACGACCAAGAACGTCGCGGCGGCCAAAGATTTTCTCGCCTTCATCGCCTCGCAAGCCGGTATTGATGCGGTCAGTGCCAAAGTTCCACCCACCGGGCCTTACGTCATCAAGGGAGCCAAGCTGCCCGATAACGCGCTGGCATCCGTGAAAGACCTCGCCGCCTACGTTGATGCCGGAAAGTCTACGCCTGCCCTGGAATTCTTCTCGCCGGTCAAAGGCCCTAACCTGGAGCAGATCTGCGTCGCGGTCGGCTCCGGCCAGATGACTCCTCAGCAGGCGGCGACTAACTACGACCAGGATGTTGCGAAACAAGCTAAACAACTCGGTCTGCCCGGCTGGTAGGTAATTAACCTTCTAGAACTTCAATTCCTTATCTCGTTCTGAAAGCCGGGGTGTCAAACCCTGGCTCTCAGAACGGGGGAACTGACGCTCGTAAATGAAGGTATGGAGTGTTATGAAAATTCAAAGTCGAAGTAGGGCGGCCATAGGTGTTGTAAACACTCAAAAGCATCATAAGCCTACCATACAAATCTATCCATACTGGTTTCTTCTTCCGGCAGCGGCAATGTTCTGCGTATTCTTCCTGGTCCCTACAGCGTTCGCCTTCTACTTCAGCCTCACACGCTGGACGCTCTTCGATGCCGAGTTTATCGGGTTGACCAACTACACCGATTTCCTGGGTGATCCCCAACTTACCTCCGGGCTGATTCATACAGTCATTTATGCCATAATCACCAGTAGCCTCAAGGTATTTATTTCGTTGCCACTCGCCTTTCTGCTCACTTCGTCCCTCCACCTCAAGACCCTTGTTCGCAGTATCATCTTCTTTCCAGTGCTGGTCAGTACCGTGGCCGTCGGGATCACCTTCAGTATACTAATGCAGCCTTCTACCGGCCTGATCAACACGTTTTTCAAAACCGTCGGCTTTTCCGGCCCGGACTGGCTGGGAGACCCCACTATCTCGCTGTACTCGGTGGCTCTAGTAGATGTCTGGAAGGGTCTCGGTTTCGCAACGGTGCTTTGTATTGCAGGCATCCTGGCGATCCCCATAGATTATTTTGAAGCAGCCAAACTCGAAGGCGGCGCCTGGGCCAAGTTCCGTCACATTATTATCCCGCTTTCTCGTAACGCCATATTCTCGGTCATTTTGCTATCTTTTATCAGCGGGTTACGGTCTTTTGATTTAATCTGGACGATGACCCACGGCGGCCCCGGTTTCGCGTCCGATGTACTCACTTCGGTAATTTTTAAGGAGTATCAGGCGGGATTTTACGGCTTATCCACTGCCGGCAATGTTGTACTGTTTATTCTCGTCACAATCGTCGTGTATCCATTGCAGCGGTTCTTCAACAGTAGGGAGATTGAGCTATGAGCATCCGAAAGTTTTTTAAAACCATCTGGCTTGACGCCATCACCCTGATTGTGGTCGGTATTTTGTTTGTCGTGCCGTTTGCTTTCATCATACTGACCGCCTCCAAGACAAGCAAGGAGGCCAGTCTATTTGAATTCAGTTGGCCTGGTCACTTTCAACTGTTTGATAACATTAGCGCGGTGCTGCAATACAACAACAGTCGCATGATCCTGGCTTTATGGAACAGCACAATTTTGACCGTCGGTTCGGTTTCGCTGATCGTCTTTCTCGCGGCCCTGGCTGCCTACATTATGCAACGCCGCAGCGGACGAGTCATCTCGATTGCCAATTCGGTGATGCTGGCGGGGTTGATTATTCCTCCAGCTGTAGTGCCAACCATCTTCCTTTTGCAGCAACTAAATTTGTACAAAACCCTCATTGGTCTGATCTTTGTCGAAGTCGCCTACGGCCTCCCTTTTGCGGTACTAATCTTCCGGGCGTTCGTTGGCTCTATTCCGAGGGAACTGGATGAGGCGGCGGTTATAGATGGGGCTTCTGCATTGCGGGTGTTCTTTCAGATCATTTTGCCGTTGCTCAGGTCAGCGATGATAACAATTATTGTAGTTCAATCGGTAGCGGTCTACAACGACTTCGCCGGGCCTCTCTACTTCCTGCCGGGCAACCAGAATGTAACCGTACAATTGACGCTATTCAGCTTCATCAGTCAGTTCAACTCGCAGTATAACCTGCTCTTTGCCAATGCAGTTGTCATCACTGTACCGGCACTCGTTATGTTCTTATTCTTCCAACGGCAGATTGTTTCGGGGATGACTGCTGGGGCAATCAAAGGATAGTAATGGAGATACTATGACTCAGCAAGAGGTAAGAAACCAAAAAACAGGGTCTGGTTTAGAAACGCCCGCCGTTAGCATCGCCAACCTGAGCTTTGAGCATCACAGCACAGCACTGGGCATAGGCGAAGTGCAGCCTCGCCTTTCCTGGCTAATAGAAACGTCGGCCAACAACTGGCAACAAGCCGCTTATGAAGCTGAAATTTACACCTCAGACAGCCGTTTACGTGAGCAGACAGGTTGGGTAGAGTCTGCACAGTCGGTACTGGTAGACTGGCCTTTCCCAGCCCTGGCCTCCCGCGAACAGGCCCAGGTGCGGGTGCGGGTGCGAGGAAACGATGGACAGGCGTCCCAGTGGAGCGAGCTTTACCCGGTAGAGGTCGGCTTGCTCGACCCCGCCGATTGGACGGCTAAATTTGTAACCCCTGAGGACGCCCAGGATAGCAGCCAACCGCAGTCTTCGCCACTGCTCCGCAAGGAGTTCGAGGTTCGCGCCGGGGTTACGGGGGCGCGGCTTTACATTACCGCGCTGGGCGTATACGAAGCTCAGTTGAACGGTCGCCCGGTAGGAGATCACGTTTTGGCTCCTGGCTGGACGAGTTACCATAACCGCCTGCGTTATCAAACTTTTGATCTGACTAAAGAGTTACAGGAAGGCCGCAATGCTATCGGGGTTACGCTGGGCGAGGGTTGGTTCAAGGGCCGTCTTTTGTTTGGCGGCGGTCGGCGGAACATTTATGGCGATAAAGTAGCCCTGTTATCTCAACTTGAGATTAGCTATGCCGACGGCACTACCGAGCGGGTCGTTAGCGATGAATCGTGGCGGACTAGCACCAGCCCTATCGTGGAAAGCAGCCTTTACGACGGCGAAACCTATGATGCACGGTTAGAGCAAATCGGCTGGAGCGAACCAGGCTATAACGACCAGGAATGGGCTGGCGTAAAAGAGCTTGAATGGAACTTTGCTACTCTATTTGCGCCGGTAGGCCCGCCAGTACGCCGTATTCAAGAAATTTCCCCGGTAAGCATCACTACTTCGCCTGCCGGTCATCTTATTCTCGATTTTGGTCAGAACCTGGTCGGTTGGTTACGCCTTAAGGTAAAGGGCGAGGCCGGCCAAACTATCACCCTTCGGCACGCCGAGGTTTTGGAGGATGGCGAATTATCTATCAGACCGCTTCGCTTTGCCCGTGCCATCGACCGATACACTCTGCGGGGTGGAGAGCTGGAAATCTACGAGCCACACTTTACTTATCACGGCTTTCGTTACGCCGAGGTAACAGGCTGGCCCGGCGAGTTACGGGCCGAAGATGTTATTGCGGTAGTTTGCCACTCCGACATGGAGCGCACGGGCTGGTTTGAATGTTCTGACCCGCTAATAAATCGGCTGCACGAAAATACGGTGTGGAGTATGCGCGGTAACTTTTTTGACCTGCCGACCGATTGCCCGCAGCGCGACGAACGGTTGGGCTGGACGGGTGATATTCAGGTCTTTTCGCCTACGGCTAGTTTCCTCTACGATTGCGCCGGTTTTCTCGCTTCCTGGCTGGCCGATCTCGCTGCCGACCAGACCGAAGATGGCGTCGTACCCTTCATAATTCCCAATATAATTGACGGAGAGGTTATCCCGACTGCCGCCTGGGGTGATGCGGCGGTGTTCGTACCCTGGGTGCTGTACCAGCGTTTCGGCGATAGTGGCATTCTGGCGACGCAGTTTGAGAGTATGCGAAAATGGGTCGATCACCTGGCTGCCATTTCAAATGAAAACCGCTTATGGAACGAGGGTTTTCAGTTTGGGGACTGGCTTGACCCAACCGCGCCGCCAGACAAACCCGCTCAGGCTCGCACTAATCCCCAGGTACTCGCTACAGCCTACTTCGCCCGCTCTGCCGAGTTGGTGGGTCAGGCGGCCACCATTCTAGGTAAAACTGCCGACGCCAAACACTATCTTGGGCTGGCTTCCGAGGTAAGGGAGGGCTTTAATAACGAGTATGTCACCGCCAATGCTCGTGTAATCAGTGATTCGACTACCGCCTATTCGCTGGCCCTTGAGTTTGATTTACTACCTCAGCCCGAACAGCGACGGCGGGCGGGACAACGACTGGTGGAACTGGCAAGGGAGAGCGGGTATCTTATCAGTACCGGCTTTGTCGGGACGCCTCTAATCTGTGATGCCCTGTGCAGCGTTGGAGAGTATGACGCTGCCTACCGCCTGATAACTCGGCGTGAAAATCCCTCCTGGCTCTACCCGGTGACGGTGGGTGCGACTACCATCTGGGAACGCTGGGACAGTATGCTACCGGATGGTACGGTCAATACTGGTGAAATGACCTCTTTTAACCACTACGCGCTGGGGGCGGTCGCCGATTGGTTGCATCGAGTGGTTGGCGGGCTTGCGCCTGCTGAACCGGGTTATCGCCGTCTCAACGTGCAGCCCGTGCCGGGAGGTGGTATTACCCAGGCGGGGGCCAGACATCTTACTCCCTACGGAATGGCCGAGTGTTCCTGGAAGCTAGATGGGCATCAAATGGAGGTTTCGGTGCAACTTCCGCCCAACACTACCGCCCTGGTTACGCTACCCGGCACAGACAGGCAACCGTTTGAAGTGGGTTCAGGAACGCAGCGGTGGGTTTATGACTACCACGATCCCAGGTCAAACCAGACCGGGCTTTCGCTCGATAGCACTGTAAACGACTTTCGGGATAGTCCCGAAAGCTATAAGCTGGTAATAAGCGTTCTGAACAAACATCTGCCAAATTTTGCCGATTTTTATGAGAATCGCATAGGTACTCTTGGAACTAAAAAGCTGCGGCAAATCCTTTCCGGCTTGCCAAATGCTGATGTTATTGCTACCGCTATTGAGAAAGCTCTGTCCGAAGCTGGTTACTAAAACCTGGTACCACCTTACTAAGCGTAAACAATTAACTTCTCGGTTTTGTAGGGCGTATGCTTGCTGCACTCTGACCAGGGTTGGGTCAAATTTCGATTCGCATAGGCTTTTCAGAACATTCGCTTTTTCACAAACCCCACTATATCTACACCAGGAGCAGTGGGGTTTGCTGCGAGTGGACCTGCTCTTCAAGCAACTTACGCTTGAAGAGCAGGTATTAATCCCGGAAATGCACCCGCTTCTTCATCTTCATCAAGCTGACCGGCTCTTTTAAGAACTTGCGAGACCGAAAGTAGTGGCGTTGCTCATCGAAATGGTAGGCTCTACAAAAGCGGGCAGCACTGGCCGACCTTTTGACGCCCAGCATCGGTTTTACCCGGCTTTTAATTCCTCGGTGTTCTTACTCAAGTTTGTTAATTAAGTATTTGATGCTAAGGT
>JBBRBE010000037.1:0-38815 GCA_038206175.1 Chloroflexia bacterium | reverse complement strand
AAGGAGTCAGGTCAATGCAAGACAAGATGTTCACTGCCGAACACGAGGAGATGCGGAAGGTTCTCCGCAAGTTTATCGCCACCGAGTTAAACCCTTATGCCGAGGAATGGGAAGCCGCCGGAGCTTTTCCGAGCGAGGTTTTCAAGCGGATGGGTGATTTAGGCTTTCTGGGCCTGGCCTACCCCGAAGAGTACGGCGGGAGCGGCGGCGATTACGTTTATAGCGTTGTGCTGGCCGAAGAAATGGTCAACAGCGGTTGCGGTGGCCTGAATATGGGGCTGGGCGTGCATACCGATATGGTGCTACCGACAATCCTCAAATTCGGAACGGAAGAGCAAAAGCAGAAATACGTGCGGGGCGGTCTGGCGGGTGACTTGATCGGCTGCCTGGGCATTACCGAACCCAACACCGGCAGCGATGTGCAGAACATCCGGACCTGGGCCAAACGGGACGGCGACGACTACTTGATCAACGGCTCGAAGCTGTATATTACCAACGGCGTGCGTGCGGATTTCTGCCTGCTGGTGACAAAAACTGAAAGCGGGCGCAGTTCTAAAGGCGTGACGCTCTTTCTGGTAGACAAGAATCTGCCCGGCTTCACGGTCAGTCGCAAGCTTCGCAAACTGGGCATGCACGCCAGCGATACGGCGGAACTGGCTTTCGATAACGTGCGCGTCCCCGCTTCGGCGGTGCTGGGCGAGGTCGGCAAAGGGTTTTATCACCTTATGTGGGAATTGCAGGTCGAACGGTTGTTTGCGGCGGTCGGAGCGGTCGCCGGGGCGCAGCGGGCCTACGAACTGGCTTTTGCCTACGCCAGAGAGCGGCAAGCTTTCGGTCACACGGTCAACCAGTTCCAGGTGATCCGCCACAAGTTCGCGGACATGGCAACCCAGATCGAAGCCGGTCGGCAACTGACTTATGCCTCGGTGCGAGCCTATATGCGCGAGGAGTACCCGGTCAAAGAAATCACGATGGCAAAGCTTTTCGCCGTCCAGATGGCAAACCGGGTGATTGACGAAGCCCTGCAAATCCACGGTGGAGCAGGTTATATGGACGAGTACGAAATCAGCCGGATGTGGCGCGACACCCGCCTGAGTCGGGTCGGGGCTGGCACTGACGAAATCATGAAAGAGATTATCGCCAAAGAACTCGGTTTGCCGGGGTAAAACGCTATGACAAAAACGATAAAAATCGGCGGTGGGCAGGCTTTTTATGGCGATACGATCTTGCCCGCTATCGAAATGGCCCGGCGCACGCCTGATTTGAACTATATCGCCTTCGATTGTCTGTCCGAACTGACCCTGGCAATCCTCCAGAAGGACAAACGGCGCGACCCGCAGCGTGGTTTTGCTCTCGATATGCTGGCCCTCATGCCGCGCCTCCTGCCGGTGGCCCGCCAAAAGGGTATCCGGCTTGTCACGAACGGCGGAGGTATGAACCCTCTGGCGGCGCGGGACGCCATCGTAGGAATTGCCCGCAAGCTCGGCCTGATCGGTTTCAAGGTAGCGGTCGTGACCGGGGACGATCTACTGCCAGGGCTGGACGATCTGATCGCGCAGGGTTTGCCCTTTACGAACCTGGATACCGGCCAGGATTTAGCCAACGCCGACATTCGAGGCCGGATCGTCAACGCCAATGCCTACCTGGGGGCAGAGACGGTCTGCCAGGCTCTCGATAGCGGGGCCGACCTGGTGATCACCGGGCGTGTCACCGATAGTGCGCTCTTTCTCGGCCCGCTACTGCACGAATTTGGCTGGGCGCGGGACGATTGGAACCGTCTGGCAAAAGGGATCGTCTGCGGCCACCTGCTCGAATGTGCCGGGCAGGTCGTGGGCGGCAACTACGCCGGAGGCTGGCGGGAAGTTCCCGACCTGGGAAACCTGGGCTACCCGATAGCCGAGGTGGAAGAGGACGGCTCGTTTGTCCTGACCAAAACGCCCGATAGCGGCGGGCTGGTCAGCTTCGGGACGGTGCGCGAACAGCTTCTTTATGAAGTCCTCGATCCGCGCCATTACCTCACGCCCGACGTAGACGCTAATTTTGCTACAGTGCAACTACACGACCTGACCTCTAACCGGGTGCGGGTAGACGGGGCCACCGGCTTGCCGCGCCCGCCCGAACTGAAAGTTTGCATCGGCTACGAAGATGGTTGGCTGGGCGAAGCGCAGGTCTGCTATAGCTGGCCGGACGCGCTGGAAAAAGCCGAGTACGCCGACCGCCTCCTGCGGCAGCGACTGGAAAAGATCGGCTTTGCAGCGGAGGAACTGCGCACCGATTTTATCGGCTACAACGCTCTGCACGGCCCACTCGCGCCGCGCCCGGTCGAGCCAAACGAGATCGTGCTGCGGGTAGCGGCCCGTACCCGCGACCGCGACGAAGCGGAAAAGCTCTTCCGCGAACTCGTGCCGCTCGGTCTCAACGGCCCGCCGACGGCTTCCGGGGTCGGTTCGCGCCCGCGTCCCCGCGAACTGCTGGCTCTCTGGCCGACCCTGGTTCCCCGCTCCCTCGTGGAACCGCAGATCAAGATCGAGCTAACCCAGGTCTGACTTAGCTGATTATTTGGAACCTTTTATAATCTTGACGTTCCCGGTCGGAACGCCCTTCGGTGCGCTAATAGATTTTGCACTGGTAAGATTTTTAGATTCGACTTTTGGCACCGTCCAGGTTGTGAGGGCTTCGTCCGAAATCTTGTCGAGAAATTCGGTTAGTTTTTTCTGGTCAGAGAAACTTGATTTGGGTTTCGCCTTGAAAGCTTCTTTCTCGGAGTCGGCCAGAAGCTGTTGAACTTTGGTGAAGTAAGCTATATATTTGTTAAGAGCTTCCTCACTCTCAAGACCGGGATTCAGGCGTACTTTGGAACCCGCGATAATGGTAAAGTTCGTAGTGGCAAACCCAAAACTGGGGCGGGTAGTAAAGGCCAGGTTCTGGCTTTGCGCCCATTTAATAAAGTGTAGATAGAATCCTTCCATTATGGGGCCTTTAGTCATATTCGTGTTTCCAACCGCGAATAATTCGCTTCGGCCAGGGAACTGGATGTCTAAGAACACATTGCGCGGGTCTTCGGTGATCGCCACCATCAGAGGCGAATTTAGATCCCCTTTACACTGAGCGGGCAGACCTTTATAAAGTTTTCGGGTGTTCTTCATTATGGCTTTTCGGTAACTATCAAGGTGGTCGCTGCCAAATTGAGCCAGGTGTGACATACCCTGGTGGCTCAAACCGCTTGATTGATCTTCCTTCTTGTCAATTCGATCATTAAAAGCCTTGAAAGATATACCGTCATTTATCGTGACGGTAAAACCGCCATAATAATTATCCATCCCAAGCATATCGAACTTCTGCGCACTTCGGTACAGCACTACGTTTAGCTTGCCAGTCGTAATACGGCTCTTATTTTTTTCCAGAAACTTGCGAACATCATCCGAGCGAATAAAATCAACGGTACAATCAATAGCTACTGTTAACTGGTCAGCTACCAACCCTTTCTGGAAAAGCTGGTCAACCTGATAGCCTAAATCTTCCACCTTATACTCGCTGCGTTCTACCGAAATATTATGGTGGAAATCACAGATAAAAACATCAATCGGCCCGGTAGGTTTCTTGCCATGCTCGAAAGCTGTATCTACGTCTTTTTCCTTGCTCAGTTTGTAACCATCCAGAATCGAAACATCATAAGTTTTGGCGTTATCAACCGCTCCGTGAGCCTCGTAATAATTGTCTTTAAGCACCACGGCGTTAAGTTTACGAGTTTTGGCTTTGCCTTGTTCCTTTTGGTCTTCGACACTGGAAAGAATACTCGCAACACTATGCATAGCCGAAGCTTTGTGATGAACCAGAGGGTCGCCAAGACCTTGCGGAAGGGTTGGTTTCTTACCTTTGGGGGCTTCCTTCATAGCCTTCGTGATGCCTTCGGAAAAAGCTATATTGGGCGAGTGAGGCTCTGCAACTGCCAGAATCATCTGCAATTGATTGTGGATAAGCTCGATATTGTTCATAAACTGGATCAGGTCGGCTTTGTAAGTAGCCGCCCCGGCCATTGCATTCAGCATCCGGTAGTAGGCGTGTTGCAGCAGGTCTGTGATATGTTTGGTTTCAAAGACTTTATCTATACCGCCTTCCTGCTGATTAACCTGAGCCAGACCCGCCAGCAAAGCGGCGGTAGCTTCGGGATAAACTTGCTGATAGGGGGCAGCATCTTTTTCGTGCGATAACTCTCTAAATTTTATAAAAGAGCTGGTTTTGAGAAAATCATTGATGCTTTTACACACTGTGGGGGTTTTCTTATCACTGGTAGTTAATTTAGCCGGAGTAAGATTGCTTTCTTCCAGAATCTTTTCAGGCGAGACGAATTCTAGCATCGCATTTTTGGCCGAGATTGGGTCCATGCGTGCGCCGCTCTCAATCATGGCACTATCCAGTTTTCGGTCGTCGTGACTGCCCGCTTCCATAAAGACTTCGCGCTCGTCCGTATCAACCTTTGCGTGAAGCACCTGCTCGTCCTGAGAGAAAGCTTTTTTCTCTTCGACGCTAAGTGGTTTGAACAGTTTGGGTACAAGCAGTACATCTATCCCCTTGTGTTTGGTCACTACTACCAGTTGAATATGATTTAAAACTGAATTGACCAAAACCTTAGGGTCTTTATCCTTGACCACTTCCGCACTCTTTTTAAGCAGAATCTGTTCAAGCGGGCGGGTCAACTTCTCGTTAAGCTCGGTGGGACTACAATTCAAACTCAGGTAAAATGGAGTTACGTTAAAAACGAAGGTATTTTCAGGAGCATGACCGGCAGCAAAATTTTTCAACAGGGCATCTAGCGAGGTACCAAATTTAACCAGACTATCAATATTGGTATCCACCTTATCCTGCGGTTCTTTACCGGAGCGGTAGACTGGAAATTCGCGGGCCAGCACTTCTGCAAAGAGAGGATCATTGAGTACCTGTAAGGAACCAAAGCCTACCTTCATATCCTGGGCTACCAGGCTGCGCAGTTTATCCAAAAGATTATTTCCGGCAGTGCTGCGGTGATAAATTGCCTGGGTTTGATAGGGGGTGCTTTGAATACCTAGCGCGTCACCGATAGAGGTTTGGTCAATCGCGGCAGACTTGGCGAAACTTTGAAGCATGGCGAGGGCTAACTGTTTCTGGGTAATAGCCAACTCTCTCTGAGCTTGAGGATCGTTGGCGTTTCTCCTCTCCGCTTCTTTTGCTTTAAGGGAGCGATAAGCTTCCATAAGCACAGCCTGGTCAAGGTACCATTCCCGACTGGTATCCTTCATCGCCGGAACCAACTGCTGACCACCGACCACTGGTTCGAGCAAGCTGTTTTTGTCCAGCTTATCTACGGGTGCGCCCCAACTGGTGATATTGAGATTACTGGTGTGCAAATAACCCGTTTTATCATCTACTGTTTTCACCCAGGCAAAATTCCCGTTATCACTTACCTGCCGGGCTTCTTTAATCTCCACACCTTTTTTAACAGTAGTATTGCTTTTGGTAAAGCTACCATCGGTGGCGCGTTGATACCAACTGACAGTGTTGGATTTACGGACAGTCGGTTTTTTTATTTCTCCAACGGCCCGCTGGATCACCTGTGTGGGCGCGGCACCGGCCTGCCCTGTAGCGGCTTGAGCTGAGCTTTTTTCACTCAGAAACCGCGTCACCGCCCGATTACCAATTAAACGTTGGAGTTGTAACACCTGACCAGGATTAATCGGTGGAACTGGCCGACCATCACGATGGGGCAAACTGCCGATTGTAGGTGTAGTAATATCGGAGGTTTCTTGAATAGATTGTTCGTCACCAGGAGTGTTTTTAGGGGGGTTCGGACTTTTTGACGACCGCATGACAGGCAATTTTTTATTCTTCAAGTTTACCACCAATTTACCTCTAGCCTGGTCGAATAACACATCTGGCAAATTCTAGGTCTCTGTTCCTGAAACAATTATAGCTGATGAAATAATTCTGTCAAACCTTTTTTTGAGTAAATAAAACCAGCCCTAAACTCCTATTCCTGCAAAATATGAAGTGAGTTTTAGGACGCCGGATTTGCGACGGATTTCTGAAAGCTGCGGTAGCCCCACCACACACCCAGCACCGCGAAAACCACCAGCACCGGAACATCAATCAAGAGGCCAATTTCAGTCGTTGCGCCGTAGAAAAGGGCGCGGGTAGCGTCCACGGCATACGTAGTTGGGTTCAGGTAGGAAAGCGCAGCCAGAACTACCGGCATCCTGTCGAGCGGGTAAAGTGCATTCGAGAGGAAAAGCACCGGCAAGTTAAGCAGCATTATCAGGGCGTGGTAGCCTTCCATGCCCTTCGCTTTGCTGGCAACCGCCGCCGCGATCCCGACAAAGCCCAGAGAATAAAGCAACACCAGGCCCAGCCCGTCCAGAATGTTCAAAATGTTCCAGGTCAGGCCGGAACCGAGCAAAAGGCCGAGAGCCAGGATGATTACCGACTGCAAAATTGCTTTGGTCAGGCCACTTGCCATTGTTCCCAGCAGCACCGCCAGACGCGGAATCGGCGCGATCAGGTATTCTTTGATTACCCCGGTCGTGCGTTCCTGCAACAGAGTCGAGCCGCCGACGATAGCGGCAGTCAGGCCGGTCAGGAGCATGATACCGGGAGTGATGTAAGCGAGATAATTGATCGAGATAGTCAGCCCCTTCATCTCCCGCACCATGCCGCTCATCGAAAGACCAAACAAGAGCATCCACAGCACCGGCGTAAAGAGCGTCCCGAAGATTTCCATCGAGCTACGACTAAACTTCAGCATGTGCTTGCGCCAGAGAGTGTAAACACCCCTGCCCATGCCTGTCCAGGGGCCGCCGGTCGTGGCCGGACGTGTAACACTTTCAAGCCGCTTTTCAATAACTGTAGACATTAGTCGCGTAGCCTCCTACCTGTATATTTCAAGAAAACATCGTTCAGGCTGGGCCGCTTGATCGAAAGATCGGCCAGGTCGTAACCTGCGTGGTCGGCCAGTTCTACAATTGGTTTTAGCGACCGCCCGGCCTGAGCTTTGAGACCGATCTGCACCCCGGAAGGCTGGCCCTCTTCGAGGTACTCGTTGGCCCAGGCCACAAAGTCTTGCTGGCGCAGCACGGCCATAAATTCGGCGGTGTGGCCCGCCCCGGTAGCCGTGATTACGTCCGCTCCCAACGCTCCGATCAGGGCCGACGGCGAACCTTCGGCTACAATCCGCCCAGCGTCAATAATACCTACTCGGTCGGCCAGGCTTTCGGCTTCGTCCATGTAGTGAGTAGTCAGAAGAATAGTCAGGCCTTGCTCGGCCCGTAACCGCCGCACGTAATCCCAGATGCGGTCGCGGTTCTGCGGGTCAAGGCCGAGGGTTGGCTCGTCCAGAAACAGCACCTGGGGTCGGGTCAAAAGGCCCCGTGCCAGTTCGAGCCGCCGCTTCATCCCGCCGGAGTAAGTCTTAACAGGCCGGTCAATCGCCTCTTCCAGTTCGACCAGAGCCACCAGTTCGGCAATAGCCGCTTTAAGCTGAGCTTTGGGTAGATGATAGAGCCGTCCGTGAACATCCAGAATCTCGCGGCCACTCAAGCTTTTGTCCACTACCGTCTCCTGAAAAGTTACTCCGATCAGGCGGCGCACCTCGGCGGCATCGGTTGCCAGGTCGAAACCGGCAACGCGGGCTTGCCCGCCGTCGGGGAGAATCAAAGTGGTCAAAATATTGATGGTAGTAGTTTTACCGGCCCCGTTAGGGCCAAGCAGGGCGTAGATAGTGCCTCGTTCGACCGCCAGATTTACGCCCGCCAGGGCTTGCACCGGTTGGGCCGAAGTGTGAAAAGTTTTAGTGAGGCCAATTGCTTCAATCGCCAGAGGTCGGGAACCGCTCTGCCCGGCAGAGTGCGGGGCTTCAATCGTTATAGTCATCGCCTACAAGCCTGTTTCCAACGGAGTTAGCCTCCGCTTGAGCCTTTAAGTTTGTGTTTCTTATCACGATTATAGCACTTCCGGCCTGATATTTCGCTCCTGGTTTATTTAAGTTTTATTAGAAACAACCCGGAGAAGCCTATTGCATTTATGTAAACGATATGCTATGCTATTTCCAGCTTCACATAAGTATAAGAGAGTTGCAGTCGGGTTGTAGCAGGGGGAAAAAAGATAATGACCTTCCAGGAGATTTTGACTGACGCGGCCAATAGTGTTGAAGGAGCAATGGCAGTCGGCCTGATCGGGGTAGATGGCATCGGGGTGGAGACTGTCGTTAGCGACGGCCACGTGCTGGACACGGAAGCCACCGAGGTGGAACTGGCCGGTCTGGTGGGAAGCGTCAGCCGAGCGGCGACGGCCCTGCGCGCCGGATCGGTACACGACCTGTTTGTGGAAGCCGAAAACCAGAGCTATTTGATCACTTTCCTCGACTCGGACTATTTTCTGGCGGTGATGCTAGGGCCAAAAGCTAACCTGGGCCGCGCCCGTTTCGAGGTCAAGCGCGTCAGCCAGCGTTTGCGCGAAAACCTGTAAGAACCTGTCGCTTTTATTAAGCAAAATAAAAACTTTAGAAGGCCGCTTTCCTGACTGGAAGCGGCCTTTTTCGTGTACTGTGGGGGTCTGGAAGGAGATCGAAGGTCATACGGCGAAGTCAATAAGCCCTCTGGACTAGCCCCTATAGGTCAAAGGTCTTAGAAAATATAGACCGCACGCCCTATAACTATTTCAGGCTAAATCTGGCATTCTTTATCCCACCGACCATTGGCGACGGCACGAGGTTGAGCTAAAATATAAGTGTAAAGATTTAGTTGGTTAGAAATAAGACACGGTTAGCCCAGGAATTGTTTCAGCTTCTGAAAAACCTGGGTCTAATCAAATCAAAAGTTAAATTTAGCAAGGAAAGCCTAATGCTCTTGACCGAGTGCCGGGTGGCAGGGAATAGTTAAAGTGAACAGATTGGAAAACTTTAGCCGGGAAAACTCACAGTCTGCGCTACCGGCCCAAGTTAAAATGGCAAAAACCCTGATTAAAATCTTGATAGTGGACGACCGAGCGGCGGTACGCGAAAGTCTTCGTACTATTCTTAGCCTGGAAGATGATTTTGAAATCGTCGGAGAAGCTCCTAACGGGCGCGAAGCGGTGGAAGCGGCCCGCCAGACGCAGCCTGACCTGGTGCTAACCGACCTGGAAATGCCCGATCCGCATGGCGAACTTTTCGATGGCGTGGTAGTATGCGAACGAGTTAAAAGCCAGGGTCTGGCCCGCTATGTGGTGATCTTGACCGTTCACGCTGACCAGGCAGTGCGCCAGAGGGCGGCCCAGGTTGGTTGCGACCTCTTCCTGGAAAAAGGGATCAACTCCTTCGAGCTACTCGACCAACTACGAAACCTGGCTCAGTCTTAAACTCCAACAAAAGGTTAAGGCCGCACCGCCTCAAACACCACCTCACCGGCTACCAGCGTTAAAATCGGCTCGAAGCGCGGGCTGAATACCACCAAATCGGCCTCGTAACCGGGCGCAAGACGACCTTTGCGGTCGTCCAGACCCAGCAAGCGGGCCGGGTTGAGCGAAGCCATACCAACCGCTTCGTGGGGCGGGCAGCCCGTAAATTCGATCATATTTTGTACCGCTCCGTTCAGGGTTAGAATCGAACCGGCCAGTGTATCGGGCGACTCGGCAAGCCGGGCCGATATCCCGTCCACCACCACGGCTTGCCCGGCCAGGTCGTAGCGGCCCGGAGCCATACCTAGCCCGGCCATCGCATCGGTTACGAGGGTCAACCGCTCCCAACCCTTGAGCCGGTAAATCATTCGCACCGTCGCCGGGTGCAGGTGAATACCATCCACGATTAGATTTGCCCAGACCTGCCCATTATCCAGAACCGCCCCAACCAGGCCAGGCTTGCGATGATGCAGAGGCGGCATAGCGTTGAAAAGATGGGTAGCGCAGCGTAGCCCGCTTTCGATGGCGGCCTGGCCTTGCTCGTAGGTCGCGCCGCTATGCCCCCCGGCCAGCAATACCCCGCGCTCGCTCAACCAGCCAATTAGCTCCAGACTGCCCGGTTCCTCCGGGGCCAGGGTCATCATTCGCAGGGGGCCAGCCTCGACCAGTTGGCGCACTTCCGGCAACGACGGCTCCCGTAGCAGGGCGGCTTCGTGCGCTCCCTTGAATTGCGGGTTTAGGTACGGCCCTTCCAAGTGCGCTCCCAGCACGGTTGCGCCGCGGCTCTGAGGGCGGTCTCGCAAATAATTCAAGGCGGCCCGGTAGGTTTCGAGCGGAGCCGTGATAAAAGTCGGCAGGAAGCCGGTCACACCCCAGCGCGGCAAGGCCTCGGCCACTGTCTCCACTGTGTCAGGCTGGCGGGTAAAATCGTGGCCCAGCCCGCCGTTAAGCTGTAGATCAATCAGGCCGGGCGTAATGAGAGCCTCACCGAAATCAAAATCAGCCGGGGCTGAACTTTCTTCCGGCTCAAATTCCACACCGGCTATGTGCGTCCCTTCCAGCGTCACGCGTCCGGGCCGGAACCCGCTTTCAGTCCAAAGACGGCCTCGCAAGGTAAAAGCGGCAGCTTGAACACTGGAAACCCCGAAAGATAAAGCCGAAAGAGAATTCATGACACCCCGATTATTTTGCATTGCCCTGACACACCTCGTTAGTTACAGCCGGAAGAATTGATGAGAATATGAGCCACTGGTTCTTACGCCTTTTTAGCAAACCGTTCGTAGCGTTGCACAGGTCGAAAGCCCAGCCGGGCGTAGAAATCAACCAGCTTTGTCCAGTCAATCCGGCACATGCGGGCCTGGCGGGTGTGGTAAAGATGGCTCATTCCGGCAGCGACCAGCCCTAGCCCGGCCCCATTTCCGCGCACCGACGGACTGATGCCGAGCGGCCCGATTCCACCCCATTGGGCTTTTTCGACATGCCAGTAGACGCCCGGCCCTAGCACCCGGCTTCCGGCCCAATAAGTCATCAAGAAGCCCTCGATTTTGCCCTCCGCCGCCAGAACTGTCACGTCGCCAATATTGTAACCCTGTTCGAGGTAGAACCGCAAGGTATAAAACCAGCGTCCGGGAAAAACTTGGCCTAGAAAGGCTAACAATTCAACTCTATCTTCAGGCCGAGCCTGCCGAAAAGTCAGGCTGTCGGAGCGAACCATGAGTGGCTCGAATAGATCGGGATGAAGGGATCCTTCCAGGTCGAAATCGTCGGTCGTATAAACAAAACCTGCCTTCTCGAACAGAGGCCGGGCGGCGGCGCAAGCCTGGGGCAAGCCTGGAAAGAAATGGCAAAAATTCTCACCCAGCAAAATCTGCTGCGCCCCGTTTGTCTGGAGCCAGGCCAGAGCCTCAGAGAGCAGTTGCCGCCCCAGCCCTTGCTTTTGAAAGGCCGGATGCACCGCCAGAGCCGCCAGATAGCCGTTGGTTAGCAGGGTTGGCAGGGTCGGAGTGGCTGGGCCGTAGCGGTCGCGGTCGCGAAACCGCCCGGTCAGGACGAATCCGACTAACTGACCGGCCTCGTTCCGAGCCGTCAGCAGGTCGGAAGGCTGGAAGTTTGGATTGTCCAGAGTGTTTTGCCGCCATAGCCGCTCGTGTAGCTCCCAGCCAGGCGAGAAGGCGGCGTTCCACAGTCCGCAAATCTCGGCGGTTGGCGGCATCTGGTCGGCCTGGGCCGGACGAATCTGAAAATTCATAGGCCGTTAATCCTGAAGTCTTTGAGGATGAGTGTAAACGTTCATGGAACGCCCGCGCAAGAAACCGATCAGGGTCAGGCCACCGGCCTCGGCCAGATCGAGAGCCAGACTGCTAGGGGCCGAGACTGCCGCCACAATTTCGATCCGAGCGGCCAGGGCTTTCTGGACGATCTCGAAAGAAGCTCTCCCGCTTACCATCAGGATGCGGCGGGCCAATGGATAGGCTCCATCGAGGGCCGCTCGTCCCAGCAGCTTATCTACCGCGTTGTGGCGACCGACATCTTCGCGCACCAGCAGCACCCGGCCTTCCGCCTCAAACAGTCCTGCTGCGTGTAGCCCGCCGGTGCGGTCGAAAACCGCCTGAGCCTGCCGCAAAGTTGCGGGTAGACCGTAAAGCACCTCTGGCCTGACCCGAAAGCCATCCTGAGCCGGATTCAAGGGCGGCAAATGACGGCAAACTTCCTGGATCGAGTTCTTGCCGCACAATCCGCAGCTTGAGCCAACCACAAAGCGTCGCTCGAAACGTCCGGCTTCCGGCCCATCCCCGGCTATTCCCTGCAACCCGGTTTCGCCCGGATGCAATCGCACATCCAGCACATTTTCCAGCGGCAATCCATCGGCGTCCCGCACCCGCCCAAATCCGGCAACTGAGGTCGGATCGGCAATGATCCCTTCCGAAAGCAAAAAACCCAGAGCTAATTCCCGGTCGCTCTCGGCGTCCACGCCAGGTGTGCGCATTATGACGGCCAGGCTCCGCCCGTTCAGGCGCACCTCGAACGGCTCCTCGATCACTATCCCTTCCGAGCGTGTTTCGACCCCATCATCTTGCCAGTGTTCGACCGTCCAGCGGGCCACCGGCAACGGGCGGGCGGAGAGCCAGTGTTCTCGTGGGCCACCCTCCTCTCGACTGGATAATGCCATCTTCTTCCCTTCTGCCACGTTTAAAAGTATCCCGATACCACCCACTTCAGCCCTTAAAACGGGTACTTAAAGCCACTTGCGTGAATGAAAGAAAAACAGCATTGCACTGGCGGTTGCAACCAGGAAGAAAATTATTAAGGGGAAGGACCACCACTCGTTCTGAGCCGGTATCGGTACGTTCATGCCGTAAATGCCGCTAATCAAGGTCAGGGGTAACATGATAACCGAAATAACGGTCAGAGTTTTGATTACCTGGTTCAGTCGGTGAGTGCTAAGCGAATCGTAAGTAGCACTTAGACCTTCAATAATGTCTTTGAATTCTTCCAGGCTATCCCAAATTTTACTGATATGGTCACTTATGTCGCTAAAATAAGCTTCCATATCTTCGTGGTCGGCGGTGCGTTTGCGATGTTCGAGGCTTGCCAGGATCGAAATCTGCGGCTTGATAATGCGCCGGAAAGCAATAATATCGCGCCGAACTACCGAAATCTCGTAAATGTTATCGCGTGAGGAACTGGTAAAAATGTTGTCATCTAGTTCTTCCAACCGCTCGGCCAGCTTGCTGATAATCGGAAAACAGTAGTCTACCAGTACGTCAATGATGCGGTAGAGGACAAAAGACGGGGTGCGACTCATCAAGCCGTGGCGTTTGCCGGAGTTATTGCGGCACTGCTCGAATAGCCGGTTGAGCGGACGCAACTTGCCATCGTGGACAGTCACGACATAATCCTGACCGACAAAAACATCTAATTCGGCGGGCATAGTGGTGCGTTCGGCTTTGTTATGCACCGGGAAATGCAGCACAATAAAGAGGTAATCTTCGTAATCATCAATTTTAGGACGCTGCAATCGGCTGGTAACGTCTTCCAGGTGTAAGAGGTTGAAATCAAAATTTCCGTGCATCCAGGCGATTTCAGCGTCGTCCGGGCGTTCGATATTGATCCAGCGCAGCCCGTTATACTCGATAGTCTCCACGCGCAAAGGGTCTTTACCGGGATGCGCTTCGGTCAAGGCATGTTCGTGGCCGTTACGCAGAGGGTTGACCAGATTGCGCCCCAGTCCGACCAAACCTCCGGCCCGTTTGTGCGGGCCGTTAGCCTTGTCCAGTTCGTCTTTGTTGTCCGTCGTACTCATGTGCTGCTACATCCCGCATTTCTAAAAGAGCTTGCTTTTTCTTGTATTGCTCAAATTATAGCAGACTTGTCCCTTTTAAATATACTCTAGCCGGGCTGTAGCAGACTGGTCTTCGGGGCAACTGGATAACAGAGGTAATCAGGCAGGTCGTCGGGCATCAAAAAGAGCCGCACCATCCGCCAGGGTCAGGTGGCCGTCAACCGTAAACTTAGGGCGGGCAAGTTCCGCCATCGCCTCGTAAAGTTTCAACCAGTTTTCCGGCGCGACGTCTGGCTCCTGAAAACCGGCAGACTTTTGGAAAAGTAGCCCGGTCGCGTAGTATTCAAGCAGGTCGGCAGACTGCCTGAAAGTTAGCCGTCGCTCGTAAAGGTTGGTTTTGACTTTCTCGAAATGGGGAGCCAGCCATTGCGGGCCGTTATCTAAAGAAAAACGCTGGTCGGCGGGAGTGGAGTGGCGATAAAGCCGGGCGGGGAAGCCCAGGTTTTGTAAATTCGCTTCGTGGCTCGACCGCAACCAGGAAGTTTCGAGCCGGTCGGCAGTCACGATAAAAAGGAGACCCTCTGCCACCAGGCTCTCGGCAACGGCGGCCAGCACGCCCGCAATATCGCCGGTCTGGTTGAGCATTCGGTTGCACAGGGCCGCCCCGAAAGAAGCCGGACGTAGCGGCAACCGTCGGGCGTCCCCTCGCACCAGTCGGCCACTACGTCCGGCCACCCTATCCAGGCGGGCCTGGGCCGCTTGCAAAACGTCCGCGTTCAGGTCTACGCCCAGGCCCAGGCGCATTCTAAGCTCAGGCTCAGCCAGGAGAGCCGCCAGGTAATAGCCGCCTCCGCAGCCTACATCCAGCAGCGAGAGTTGCTCCCGGTAAACCGGCGAAGCCTGTAAGGAGGCTGTGATCAAAGGTATGGCCCAGGCTTCGGTACTCTGGGCCTGGGCCGTCAGCGCAACCGTAAAGCGGCGGCGTAGTTCCAGATGTCGTGTTTGCCGCTCGGTGGGATTATGCCAGAGCCAGCGAAGATATTCGAGGCCGGAACTTGAAGAAGGGTGTTGCATCAATTCAGGAAAGCTTTGTTACTGTAAGCAAAACTCGTTGCCTTCGGGGTCGGCCATCACCACCCAGGATTCGCCGTGTTCGTCGAAGCGGGTTACTTCGGAGGCTCCCGCTTCGGTCAACCGGGCGATGTGAGCTTCCACCGCACGGCGGCGTTCTTCGGCAGGGGTGCCGTGCGCACCACCAACATTTACGTCCAGATGAACCCGGTTTTTGGCTGCTTTGGGTTCCGGCACTTTCTGAAAGAACAGGCGCGGGCCAATTCCTGCCGGGTCAACCAGGGCCGAGCGAGAATTATTTAATTCCTCCGGCAACCACCCCTGCGTTTTGAGAAATTCCGGCCAGGTAGCAAAACCCGCCGGAGGAGCAGGTATTTTATAACCTAACGCTAAGGCCCAGAACGCGGCCAGTTGGTCGGGGTCAGCACAGTCAAACGTCACCTGGAATGAAATCGCCATTGCTATTCTCCTTGCCAAAATATAAAATGCGTACAAATATTCGGCTTTATTTTAGCACAGCTAATAACGCCCTGGCAATTCCATTGCGGTTAAATAAAATCGCCTGTTTACTCCGCTTTGAAAGGCTGATCTAGCTGGACGAGAGTGCTATGTATCCAGCCTCCGCCGTCGCCCTGCGTAATATGATACCAGCGCGTCGAGCCACGCAATTCCGGCCCTTCCGCCCAGCCGTCAAAATGCTGACGTTGGCCCAACTCAGCTACTTTCATAATGCTATCGCTCTCGTAGCTAGGCCGGTTGCGAACATTGGCGTACTCCACCGAAATCACGCCACCGCCCAGTCCCACCCAATGAATACCTTGCTGGTCGGTAGTGTTTTCGGGCTGATCTTCCGAAGGAGCCAGAGTAGGCGCAGGCGCAGAGGGAGGCGCAGGCGCGACGCTTTCGGCAGATGGTTCTACCTGAATTGACGCCTGGGCCGGGGATGGAGCAGGCTGAGCTACCGACTGCTCCGGGACAGCAGGGGCCGGGGAAGATGGGGTATTGAGCCGGGCAGTAACAGGTAGAGCGGGCCGCCCTGAACTTTCCTGGGAAGTGATTTCAGGCGGGGGCATTTGAGGCTGGCTCGACGGCCAGCCCGAAGGAGCGGCAAAGGCGGATTGACCGGGAGCATTGAAGTCGAGATCGTCCAGAATTAACGGTGCATCATTCCAGCCCGAAGTTACTACTGGCTGAGAGCGTTCCTGGGTAGATGGCGGGGTCGGAGTCAAGTTGAAAACAGGCGGCACATCGTCGTCGAACAAAAAGCCCAGCTCAGACTCCTTAATAAAATTACCCGGCATCAAATCCAGGCTACCGCTATCGGGCGAAGGAGTGGCAAAGGGCTTAGCTGTCTCCGGCTTTGTTTCTTGAGGACGAGGAGCAGTTTCTAGCGGAGCCGAAGTCGGAGGTGGTTTGGCCGCCCCGGATTCAGCAATCAACCGCTCGAAGTTGGCTACCTCGGTTTCGCTCGGCTCAAGCGCACCGGCCTCCGAGTCGTCAAGATGAGTGCCAACCGGAGCATTCGAGGCGGGCGAAGGCGAAAAAGAAGGCGAAGAAGAAGAAGGTGGCAAGTCGGGCAGGTTGGGCAGGTCAAGTCCACCAAACATATCCTCGTGCCAGCCCTGGTTAGGCGTGACCTGGGCCGGAGGCAAATCCGCTCCGGCCCCTCTCCCCGATGTAGGTTCCTCTTTAGTCGGCATCCAACCGCTTAAAGCACCTGTACTCGGATCATCTTGCAAAAAATCCATTAACTGGTTGCCCGAAATTCCGCTTGTGTCAGCCTTTACCGGCGGCGAAGAAACCTCGGCAGAAGGCACAGGCGCGGACGCGACAGAAAAAGGCGGCGAGGCCGGTTCCGGGACACGTAACTCGAAAGGGTAACTGCTGGCCGGGTCAGAGTTGTCTACAGCGCGAGTGGATTCGAGAGGCGGCAACTCGAAAGGATAACTGCTGATCGGCTCCGGCACGCCGGAAAGAACCGGGTTAGCACCGAGGCCACTGGTAAATTCGTAAGGATTATCCGCAAGTTTCGCGGCTTGCTCTTCCGCCGCCACGTCCGGTAGCTCGAAGGGATAGTTAAAGTTCGCGGCTTCCGGCTCTTTTTCCGCTTCCGCGCCCAAATCGAAAGGATAAGCTGAAGGGCTAGGAATGGAGGAAGGCGACTCGGCCTTGAGGTTGTCAGGTTCGAGAATTGCGGGCGGCTCTCCCAGATTGTTTATCAGGTCAGAATCGAAATCTGTTGCCGTTTCCAGTTCAAAATCAGAAAGTGAAGGCGCAGCGGTGCCACCGGCAGACCCGGCAGCCGAAGCCGGTTCGCTCGAAGCATCATCCACCGGGAAGACAAACATTTCCTTTTCGACTTCCTGGAAGGCAAAATCGGGCGGAGGCGGCGGGGCATCCGGGGCGAGGGGAGCAAAATGTTCCGGCTCCGGCGCGACCTGGAAAGGCACGATTTCAGGAGAACCGGATGGCTCGGCTTCGATGTCGTCGAGCAAGAAATCCGGTAAATCGCCTAGAGCCAGGATGGCCCCTTCATCGGCCTGACCTGGCCCGGCCTCAGTTTCGGTCGTTGCGGACGCGCCCTCAGCCGTAGCAAAAATATCGGCAACGAAGGGCAAAGCAGGCGTATTATCGGCCAGACTGGTAGCCTGCTGCGGCTGACCAGGCTCGGCGGAAGGCGGTGTAACTGGCAAAAGTGGTTCGTCCACCGCCGGGCTGGCCCCTTCCTGGTCGTCCGGCGCAAAGGCCGAGAGAGGAGCAGACGACCCGGTGGGCGAAGCCTGGGCCGGTTCGGGCCGCTCAGACTCTTCCACAAACGAAAACGGCACGACCTTATCCGGCTCGGAAGCGGGAGCGGAAAATGTTGCTTCCGCCGCCGACGCTTTGGCAGGCACAGTCTCGGCTAGATCGCGCAAAAGCTGAAGCAGGGGGAAAGCCGAACCAGGGTTATTAGCCCGCTCGACGCTATCGAGGCGGTCATGCCCGATAATGTGTTCGCTGTCTATTTCAATGTCCCAGCGTTGGGCCAGTTGCCGGTGCAGTTCCAGGGCAGCCCTGTACTGGGCGTCGCTTAGAGGTTCGCCGCTAAAGCCTTCGTACTCGATAGCGAGGGTTACTAGATTGCAATTCACCCCTTCCTCGGCCACTTCTTTGAGCCAGCCGATCTCGGTGTCGGGGTTTTGCAGCACGCCGTTAGCCCAGGCCGTATCTTCGTCGGCCACGAACTGCCAGACCTGTCCCTCTCGGCCAATCCCGTAGTGCGCGGATACAGCCCAGTTGCCCTCTTCGCCTTTGCCGTCAAAATATTGCCAGGTTTCTTCAAGCGAACCTTGCATCATATGTTCGACGATGGCGACAGGCATAAAGCCGCCGCGCCCTTTCCAGGAATTCTTGACCGGGTGTTTTTCTACTGCTATTTTGGTGGCGTCTTCGTGGCTCATAGCCCATCCTCCCTTTTGCAGGTATCTGAAATAATCCTATTCATTTTAACTTATGTCAAACCAATAGACAAGACCCCGCGCTTTGAGTTATAATCTTTGAAGTGGTGAGGGGAACAACAGGAGACACTTTTCAGGACGTATATTTTCTATGACGATTATTTGTGGACATCGCGGGGCAAGTGGCTACGCTCCCGAAAATACGCTGGCTTCTTTTCGGCTGGCCCGCGAGATGGGCGCAAGCTGGATCGAATTCGATGTGCAACTTAGCCGCGACGGGGTGCCGATCATTTTGCACGACGATACCCTGGAACGCACTACCAACCTGGGGCAACCGCTCCGCCCAACTACCCTGACCCTGGCCGAACTTAAAAAGCTGGATGCCGGAAGCTGGTTTGGTTCCGATTTTGCCGGAGAAAGCCTGCCGACCCTGGATGAGGTTCTGACCGAGTTCGGTTCTCAGTTGGGCCTGAACATCGAAATCAAAAGTCGGCCCGGCTTTGAGGCCGACAACGGCCTTGAGCGGCAAATTGCCGACCTGGTGCGGCGGCACAACCTGGCTGAAAGCGTGCTGATCAGCAGCTTCGATCCTTTGCGCCTGACCGCCCTGCATGCTTACGACCCTGGTCTGTCGCTGGGTGCGCTCTACACCGACCGGCCCGGCTATTATCCATCCGATTTCGACCCTATTGCCCTGGCCCGTTCTTTCGGAGCGGTTGCCTTGCACCCGCCGTTTGCCGCCCTGGATGCGGCCTTGCTCGACCGCGCTCACGCTGCAAAGCTGGCCGTCAACACCTGGACGGTTAACCAGGAGGCGGATCTACGCCGGATGCGTGACCTGGGCGTGGATATGGTCATCACTAACTACCCGGATCGGCTGGCGTCTTTAGCAAAATAAAGCAGTTTTTAATAGCCCTAATTCCGTTTTTCCTGGTTACTCTGGAAAAGAACTGTGTTTTCTGGATTTTGGTTTTATCTTTTTATTTGTAGCAAAAGCCAAAACCCTGATTGTATTTTACTGATCGGTTGCTCTGGTTTTATACAGGCCTGGTGAGGGGTGAATTTAGAAGGGAGCCGGACAAGTGGCAGACAATGACAGGCCGGTGGTGCGGCTAGGTATAGTCGGTAGCGGCTTTGGCGGGCGGGTGCAAGTGCCGGGCTTCCTCAAATTACCCGGTGTAGAAATCGCTGCGATCATGAGCAGTAGCGGGCGGACGGCTTCGGCTCAAAAAATCGTCAGCGATTACAAAATCGGGCAGCTCTGCGGCAGCTTCGAGGAAATGCTGGCTCTGCCGGGTCTGGATGCCGTCAGTATTGTTTCGCCACCCTACCAGCACGCCGAGATGACCCTCAAAGCGTTCGAGGCTGGCAAGCATGTGCTATGCGAAAAGCCGATGGCTCCGTCGCTGGACGAAGCCCGCCGGATGCTAGAAGCCAGCCGCGCAACCGGCCTGGTCGGAATGATCGATCACGAGTTTCGCTATGTGCCGACGCGAGCTTATGTTAAAGAACTGCTGGAAGATGGCTGGCTGGGCAATCTGATCAGCGCGAATATCACCATGCAGACTGGCTCCTCGGCTGACCCACGGGCGCGGGCCTGGGGGTGGTTGTTCGACCGGGAGGCCGGGGGCGGCTTTCTAGGTGCGCTTGGTTCACACTACATTGATGCTTTGCGGCACTGGTTTGGCGAAATTTCAGCCGTCAACGCTCAGATCGAAACCTATGTCAAATCGCGCTTCCTGCCAAATTCCGACGAGCAACGGGCCGTAACTGCCGACGATACTTTCGTGCTGCTGGCCCGCTTTGCCCGCGGAGGGACGGCCCTGCTCAATGTTTCGGTCGTCACTCGCTTTGGCACCGGCGAACGCATCGAGCTATACGGTAGCCAGGGTACGCTGATGATTGACAACGAGGGACGGCTTTTTGGGGCGCGGGCCGGGGACGAACGGTTGCAACAAATACCAATCCCGATCCGCTACCGCAACGGCCCTTCCGCCGACGATCCGCGCCTGCGCCCTTTTGTCACCCTGGCATCCGATTTTGTCGAGGCGGTACGCCAGGCTAAAATCGCCGGGAAGCCGCTTGGTCAGCAGGTTGCGCCAGGCTTCGCCGACGGTTTCAAGGTGCAACAGGTCATTGACGCCGCGCACCGTGCCGCCGAGTCAAATTGCTGGATTTCCCTTCCGCCGCCGCGCTAGAGGAACCGACGGCTAAGGTTTTGCGTCTTTAGTGTCTTTATGGTCAATATTTTTTATGAATTGGGGATTTTTACGATGTCTAATTTAGGCGGAACTAACGGCTTTAGTTTTAATGGTGAGGGCAATGGCAACGGCAACGGGCGCAATAACGGCTTTCCGGGGCCGGGCGACCGCTTCGAGGAAGACGACGACGACCACGAACATACTTATATAAACATCGCCCAGACGCCCAATCTTTCGGCCTACGAAGAGCAGGCGCACGAAGTCGTGACGCTGGAATTTCACGACCGGGGCCTGACGCTGGACTTTAGCAGCGAAGAAGCCGAAGAACTGGGCCGGGTGCTGGCCGAAGTAGTCAACTATCTCAAGCGCAAACGCACTATCGAGCCGTAGCCGCCCGGCTTCTTCCTGGTATCCTCTTGCCTGCCGCAACTATTTGGTCGCCGGGCCGTTATTTGTTATAATGAAGGCAGCAGTACCTTTAAATAAAAGGCTATGCAGGAAAAGGTGAGAGTGAGCATTTTAACATCGGTGGGAACGACTGAGGCTCCGGCGGCATCCCTCGCGCCTCTGGCTTCCGGCTTCAAAAGTGATTTTGATATTGTAATCGTCAATTACAACACCTCGGCCCTGTTGCGGGCTTGCCTGGCGTCGGGCTTTGCCAACCAGTGCAACTTCTCCTGGCGGGTCTGGGTGGTGGATAACGCCTCCCACGACGACAGTGTGGCGATGGTGCGCCGCGAGTTCGAGCCGTTTCATTCCAACTTGACTCTGATCGCCAGCCCGACTAACGGCGGCTTTGCCTATGGCAACAATCTGGCCCTGCGCCAGATTTGCCCCGGTGGAACCACCCCTTTGCACATCGGTTCGCAACCCCAGGCCCGCTATGTCTTGCTGCTCAACCCGGACACCGCCGTGCCGCCGGATTGCTTCCAGATTGCCCACGACTGGATGCAAAACAACCCGCAAGCGGGCGTGATGGGGGCGAAACTGGTGCGGGCCAACGGTGCGCTCGATCTGGCATGCCGCCGCTCTTTCCCGACGCCTCAGGTTTCGCTCTACCGCATGACCGGCCTGAGCAAACTCTTTCCCAAAAGCCGCCGCTTCGCCCGCTACAACCTGACTTTCCTGGACGAAAACGCGCTGGCCGAAGTAGATAGCGTGTGTGGAGCGTTTATGCTGGTGCGGGCCGAAAGTCTGGCCGACGCAGGTCTATTGGACGAGGATTACTTCATGTACGGTGAAGACCTGGACTGGTCGTACCGAATCAAACAAGCCGGTTGGAAGGTTTTCTACAACCCGGCTACGACTGTCGTTCACTACAAAGGCGAAAGCAGTAAACAGCGCAGCACCGGCGCGATCCTGAACTTTTACCAGGCTATGCAGGTCTTTTACCGCAAACATTACGCTCGACAAACTTTTGTTGGCCTCAACTGGTTAATCTACGCCGGTATTTGGGGCAAAGCCGC
Source organism: Chloroflexia bacterium (assembly GCA_038206175.1). GTDB lineage: Bacteria > Chloroflexota > Chloroflexia > Chloroheliales > Chloroheliaceae > 54-19. The sequence continues at coordinate 16,956 of JBBRBE010000037.1, read as the reverse complement.
TCTCGCTCTGGCCCGCAATGCTCTACGCCCTAAAAACCAGAAACGAGTAAGTTAAAAAGTGTGAAGGATAAACGAGACGCTCCGGCCCAGGCCCGGCGTGCGCGGCCCTCGATAACCACGGCGGCGGCGGACTCCGCTCCTGATATAATCGAACCGATTTTACCCGCCGGAGTCGCAACAACTGAACCTTCTGTGATCAAGCCCGCCCACCCGGAAGCCGCCTTTGGGCCGTCGCGCTGGGCCTGGGTGCAATTTTTATTCTTCCTGATCCAACTGGCTCTCGATCTGGCCGCGATTAGCGGAGGGTTTCTGCTGGCTTACTTCCTCCGCCGTCGGCTTGATTTTGGTGGCCCCTTCCTGGACTTCAACCCGGCCAATTATCAAACGATCCTGGCTCTTTCGACCGGTGCCCTCTTGCTGGCTTTCTACAATCAAGGTCTTTACCGGCTTAAACGCGGCTATAGCAAAATTGACGAGTTCTACCGGCTATGCTCGGCGACTTTTTTGGGCCTGGTACTGGCGGTCTTTCTCAACTCCTTTTTGATCGGGGCCGAGTTTGGTTATTCGCGGATGATCCTGGTTTATGCTTTCATCCTGATCACCGTGCTGACAATGCTAGTTCGCTGGGTCGCCAGTGCGCTGGTGGCTCTCTTGCGGCGGGTGGGTGTAGCCCAGGCCCGGATCGTTCTGGTCGGGGGCGGCGATGCGACGGCTCGAATTTTGCGGCGAATACAGGGTGCGCCTCAACTAGGCTACGTCGTGGCGGGAATCGTCTGCGACGGAACCGAGCCTGGGCATAAGTGCGAAATTGCTCCCGGCGCACTAATTCTGGGCCACGTAGATAATCTGGCCGAGATCGTGCGGCAAAACAGGGCCGACGAACTTATTATTGCGGTCTCAGGAGCTTCACAGCAAGAGCTTTTCGACCTGGTAGCCCGTTGCGACGACTTGCCGGTAAACATTCGGATTTACCCCGAAGCCTTTCAGCTTATTACTACCAGTGAAGTCAGCATCAATGCCCTGACCGGCCTGCCGCTCGTTTCAGTCAAAGATGTCGCCCTGCGCGGCGTGAACCGGGTGATCAAGCGGGCAATGGACGTGGCAATCAGTGCTTTTGTGCTGGTGCTGGTCTCGCCTCTAATGCTTTTTGTAGCTCTGATGATCAAACTGACCGACCCACGCGGCCCGGTCTTTTATACTCAGCTTCGAGTCGGGTTGGACGGTAAACCTTTTACCGTCTTGAAATTCCGCTCGATGCGCTTCCAACCCCCCACTGAAACCGATCTGAACGGAGCAGGTTGGACGACCGAAAATGACCCACGCCGGACTTTGCTGGGCCGTTTCATCCGTCGTTTCAGCATTGACGAATTGCCCCAGTTCATTAACGTGCTGCTGGGCGATATGAGCATTGTCGGGCCGCGCCCCGAACAACCCAAGTTTGTCGAACAGTTCAGCCAGACTATCCCACGCTACATGCGCCGTCACAAAGAAAAAGCCGGTATTACTGGCTGGGCGCAGGTTAACGGCTTGCGCGGTGACACCTCCATAACCGAACGCACTCGCTACGACCTTTACTATATCGAAAACTGGTCGGTACTATTCGACCTGAAAATCATGCTCAAAACAATCCTGGTTATCTTCACCGATAAAAACGCGTACTAAACCGCTACAGGCTCTGGCTCGGAGCCAGAAGTTTGAAATAGCTATTGACAAAAATAAAGCTTACTGGCTATTCTGGTGAGAAACTTGAAATTGCTCGCGGCGAAGCAAACTTTTCAGGAATAACGACAAAAATAAGCTAAGACAAGAAGGAAGTATAGCAGCGATGAGGGACAACGAAAACCATACCAATACAACCGACCGGGCCGACCAACCTCCTGACGCCCAACCTCAAACGTCGCCGAAGGCTCCACTTGGCGTACTACTACTGCACGGGCTGACTTCACACATTAGTTGCATTGACCCGGTAGTGCCTCGGCTGGAAAAACTAGGCTTGCCTTACCGTATGCCGCTTTTGCGCGGCCACGGCACTCAGCCGAGCGATCTGGAGAATGTGCGCTGGACGGACTGGCAGGCCGATGGGCAGGCCGCTTTCGACGACTTGCTGACCGAATGCGAACAGGTCATCCCGGTGGCTCTTTCGATGGGTGGCCTGGTCGGGCTGAACCTGGCCCTGGCGAACCCTGATACTACTGCAGCAATCGTGTGCATCGCTCCGGCCCTCAAGTTACGGTCGCGCCTGGCTCCGTTGGCTCCTTATCTGGCGCGTTTTCAGAAAACCCGCCCGTTCAAGTACGATCCTAAAAGCTACTTCGACCAGAAGCAGGGTCTATCGAGTCAAAATTACAAAGAAATTCCCAGCCGGGCGATTGTCGAGTTTTTGGAATTTATTCGCTATACCCGCCAGCCTTCCCGCTTATCTCGGCTTACCCTACCGATCCTGATCCTGCAAGCCACCCAGGATCTGACGGTCGAGCCACGGATTGCTCAATTCCTCTACGATACGGTTGCCAGTTCAGATCGCCGTCTGATCTGGTTCGACCGTTCCGGCCACGAAATGCTGCGCGACGCGCAGCGCGAGGAAATTCTGGATGCTATCGAAGCTTTCCTGGCCGAAAAAATGGCTGCTCTCAGCCAAGCTTCAACCTCTAAAACCAGCAGCGCAAAATAGAAAAGAGTGGAAGAAGTTATGACTCTCGAAGCTCTACCCTCGAATAAAGAACTCCTTGAAGAAGGAGAGGAACCCAAGAAGCGGGCGAGTGCCTTGCATGGAAAGGTTTGCATCAAGCTGGGACGTTACCTGGACGAATTCGCGGACGCCCATAAGCTTGGGCATGTGCTGGACTCTTCGACCGTCTTCAATTTCCAGGACGGGCAACCTAAGCGTCTGCCCGATGTCTCTTTTGTTAGTTTTGGCAAGATGCCGGAAGCACCTGATGAAGAATCAACGGTTGCTCCCGATCTGGCCGTTGAGGTCGTATCGAAAAACGACACAATTAGTCAGATTGAAGAGAAGATTTTGCAATATCAGCAGGCGGGCGTCCGGTTGCTCTGGCTGGTCTACCCCAATAGCCGCAAAGTTGAAGTTTACCGTCCTGCTACCGGGTTAATCGAGCAAGTGATCGGCCCGGAGGGTGAGCTTGATGGTAAGGATGTACTGCCAGGCTTCAAATTGCCTGTCAGGGCGATCTTCAGGAGAGGCCAGGATTAAGGAGCGGAATGTTCTATGCTTTTAGTCGGCTCAACAGGCCGCAAGATTTCCTGGCAACCCGGACGAAAGTGCTAACCTGGGCTACTGCCGAGGCCAGATCACTTTTTTTACAGGCCGAAACCGGAAGCAGTTTCGAGAAACGCAGGTTGACCGAAGACGAAGCGGCCCGGATCGGTACGTTGACGGACGACGCCTGGCAAGGCAGTGGCTTTGGCGGTTACAGCACGGCCAACGAGCGCGAAACCGTTACAGGGATATGTCATTTCCGGCTGGACGAGGCTCGCTGGCAAGCCGAATTAATCCTTCTAGTGTTGCCCCGAACCGAAAGCGAAGAACCTTCGCTGGCAGATACCTTACGGCTGGCCCTGACTGATTTGCTGCGCGAAAACCCTTATTTAGAAAAAGTCTACCTGCCTTTTCAGACCGGGCCTGCTACCCCGACCCAAATTACGGCGATGTCAGACCTTGAACTGGCCCCGGCGGAGCGGCCCGGCCTGTGGCGGGTGGTCTACCAAGAAGCCGAAGAGGAAAGCGGGGCTACTTCAAACCTTCCCGGTGAAATTTCTGCTGGCGATGAGCCTGCCGACCCCCAAACCTGGCTCGAACTGAGCGTGCGGGCTGAACCGGAAGCAGTCGAGGCGATTACAGAGCTTTTCGCCCGCTACGGCTATAACGGCGGCGTGGTGATCGAAGAAGAAATCCAACCGGGGCCGGACGGCGGGGCCGTAGTAGACCCGCTGGCTCTGGTGATGGTACGCACCTACATTACACGCGCAGACGGAGCGGCTAACTTGCCCAAATTACGCGAAGGGCTGTTTTACCTGGGCAAATTGCGCCATATCGAGGAATTGCAAGTAGCCGAACGGCACGAAGAAGATTGGGCAAACGCCTGGAAAGAGTTTTATCAGGTGCATCGGGTTGGGCGGCGCACCGTGATCAAACCGCCCTGGCAAGAATATACCCCTTTGCCGGACGACATCGTAGTAGAGATCGATCCGGGGATGGCCTTTGGCACAGGTCTGCACCCAACTACCCGGTTATGTTTGCAACTACTGGAAGACCGCCTCGACCCGGCCCAGCACGCCAAAATCCTTGACCTCGGCACGGGTAGCGGCATCCTGGCAATCGCGGCGGCCCGGCTAGGCGCACCTTACGTTCTGGGCCTCGATACGGACGAAGTAGCTATTCGGTCGGCCCGCGAAAATGTAGCCCGCAACGGCCTGAGCGGTCAGATTCAGATGGAAACTGGTTCGTTAGCGGTCGAAAGTGTTGAGGGAAAAACCGGCGGGTTTTACTCCTTTTCCCAGGAAGCCCAAAAACCGCCCGCCGCACTAACCCAAAACCTGCCCTTCGACTTCCTTATTGCCAATATTATCGCTCGTATTTTAATCGCCCTGGCCGAGCCGATGGCCCAGGTTTTGCGCCCCGGTGGCCTCTTGATTACAAGCGGGATTATCGAGGAGAGAGCCAACGAAGTAGCCCAGGCTCTCGAAGCGGCAGGGTTGGCCCTGGTCGAACGCCGTGACGAAAACGACTGGGTGGCCTTCGCCCATACTCGCCCTTAAATTTCCTATTGAAACCTTAGAGCCGCTGCTGCGTAGATATATTTGCAAGGTGGTACAAAAAGTGCTATGCATGGGTTTCAGAAAGATTTAGTAAATATTTAACACTTTTGGAGAACTACGCAGGCCTAAAATGCGTTAATATAAGTATTAGTATTACAGGGGCCAGGGCAACTAACCCGCCAGCGACGAACCGAAAGAGCCGAAGAGTCAGGGATTACAGACTACTCGGTAATAATCATAAAGGTAGTAAAAAAAGAAAGAGGGTGCAATAATGGCACAGCAAAGCAACCCGGAAAACGAGACTGAACAAACCGAAGCCAACCCGCAAGAAGAGCAAGGGCCGACTACCGAACTTCAAAACGTGGGCGAGAATATTGACCTGGTAGGTGGCCGTGTGCTGGAAGTGCCGGATTTCGTAGAACTGGCCTTGCAAGGTTTTAGCGAAGACGAACTCAAGCGGATTTTGAAGTTGCGCCGTCGCTACAACGATACGGAAGAGAACGAACTCACGCCCGAATACAAACGGCTTCGTTTTGCTCGTTATCTGTACAGCGAAGGCAAAATCGAAAGCTAATCCTACAAATTTAGAACTGTTTTTAGAGGCTTGCTCCGACTATCGGAGCAAGCTTTTTTTGTGGCACATTCTGGAGAGCTTATTACTTGAAATGGCAAAAGTGCCAGGGGTAGAAGAAAACCTTGGAATTTGAAATCAATTTGACTACCGCCAGTAATTAACTACCAGCCAAAAGCAGAGCGGTACATGCGAGATTACAAGATTACAAGGCTTGATTGCCCCTCCACTATATCCGAGCTGAAAGCGGAGAGGCTATGATCTTTAGCACAAAACAAGGCTTTTCTTGGCCCGCCTTCCGACTTCAGCTTGTAAACCCGGTTGTGCCTTGACTTCCTATCACAGCTTTGTTACCCTGTAGGCGGCAATCAATCTTAAAGGTGAAAAAATTTTCAAAAGGGCAGGCGGTTGCTCCACTGGCCGCGTGCAGCCTGTTTTCAAGGAGGATTTGCATGAGGCTACGCATTGCACGTCGGATCCGCACGGCCAATTCGGAGCAGTGGACGCTTCAGGATGCCGACCGCCGCGATACCGTGGGCGGCATGGAGAATATCGGCAAGCTGGATGTACACTACGACGAAGAAATGGTCTACGGCACGCTCCTGCTCTGGAGCGAGTTCGTCGAAACTATCGGCGAAGAAGTAACTCAGACAATAATTGATGAATTGATGGACGAAGCGACGGCTCCCATCGGTGTTTCAGCCCTCTACAGCCTGGACTTTTTTACGCCGAGCCTGCAAGACTACAAATTCTTCACCAACGACGAGGATAGCGACTTCGACGATGAGGATGAGGACGACGAGGACGAGGACGACGAAACCGACGACGAGGACGACGAGGAAAAACGCAACGGCAACGGAGCCTGGCCCAAAACCTAAAACTAGGTCTGGCAAGTTTGCTATTTTGTAGAGACAGCCTCTAAAGAAGCAGTGAGACTACCACCTGAGGCTGCCTCTACCTGACGAGTTTGTATTTAATATTAATAATGTATTAAACTCTGATGTTACCAGAGTATCCAAGATACATTTATTTCTAAGGCTAATTTCTAAGGCTTTGAGCCAGAAAATTATTACGCTTACGACCGATTTTGGCGAAAAGAGTGGCTATGTAGGGGTGATGAAAGGGGTAATTCTTTCGCTAAACCCCTCGGCCCTGCTGGTAGACCTCAGCCACCAGGTGACGCCACAAAATATTCGCGAGGGTGCTTTTCTCCTACACACCACTTATAACCACTTCCCACCCGGCACTTTGCATCTGGCGGTCGTTGACCCTGGCGTCGGCACAGAACGGCGCGGGATAACCATCCAGGTGCCGGAGGTAGGTTATTTTGTTGGGCCGGATAACGGCCTTTTTTCCTCCATAATCCAGGCTTACCCTAACCTGACCGCCCGCGAGATTACCAACCGGGCTTTTATGCGCGAGCCAGTTAGCTATACCTTTCACGGTCGAGATATTTTTGCACCGACTACGGCTTTGTTATCGCGAGGCGAAGATTTTGAAGGGCTGGGGTCAACCATACCACGCGAGCAGTTGATGGTCTTGAAAAATCTGTGGGCGAGTTGGCAACCGGGCAACACTGCCCGCACTTCTCGGATTATAGCTCAGGTCGTGCATGTAGATCATTTTGGAAACTTGATTACGAACGTTCCCAGGTCGCTGTTTGAAACCCTAAATACGGCCCAAATAGAAAAAGCCAACATTCAGGTTGGCTCGTTCTACACAATTACGGGTATAGTAGATACTTACGCTCAGGCTATATCAAACGAACCAATTGCGTTGTTCAGTAGTAGCAGTCTTTTAGAGATTGCCAGAGTCAACAGCCGGGCCGATACTATAAGCGGGCAAAGCTCACCTGGCAGGATAATCGTGGGTCAAGAAGTTAAAATTACTGTTGAGTTTTAATCCAAAAGATGGGATTAGAAACGAGGCCGCCGATTGCCGCCCATTGGTGGACGTCCGCCGCCAAAGCCGCCCCGGTCGCTACCATTGCGCCGTCCGCCGGGAGGGGTAGCTTCGTTCACCACGATAGGTTTACCGTCTACTTCTTTACCGTTAAGAGTATTGATGGCGTTCGCGGCTTCACGTTCGCTGCTCATTTCAATAAAACCAAAACCCCGGCTTACGCCTTTGTCCATCATCAACCGCACCATCTCGACCGTACCGAGGTCGCCAAAAAGCTGTTTGAGGCTGGAGTCGCTAGTTTCCTCCGAAAGATTACCTACATACAGTCTTTTACCCATGCTTTAACTTCCTTTCTTTAAAGATACCGGGAACTTTGACAAACGAAAAAGGGCAAGCTATCACCCGCCCCTTTCCCGTTAGCTTGCCGGTCGGAATTACCAACCGGCAAGGAAAATATTCGATTCCAGTCCAGGTTGCACGAACCGACCTAGTAGCCGCGTCCGCCGCCACCGTAGCCGCCGCCACCACTGCGTCCGCCGCCGCCACCACCGTAGCCGCCACCGCCACCACTGCGTCCGCCGCCGCCACCACCGTAGCCGCCACCGCCGCCGCCGCCACGGTTCTCCTGGGGTCGGGCTTCGCTGACAACCAGCGAACGACCATCCAGCATCGCACCATTAAGGGTATTGATGGCATTAGCAGCTTCTTCGTCGGTGGTCATTTCCACAAAGCCAAAGCCCTTCGCCCGGCCCGTATCGCGGTCGGTAATAATCCGCGCCGATTCAACAGCGCCAGCCTGCTCGAAAAACTCCTGCAACCCGGCCTCCGTTGTGTTGTAGGAGAGGCTACCTACATACAGTTTCTTGCCCAATTTAAATACTGTCCTTTCAAGCATTGCGGTTTCGCAAAGCTCTTCCTAAAAAAACCTCTGTCACTTAGCTCTAAAAGTTAACGGGAACCTGGGTCGAAGAAGAAAGCAACTCTAATTCTACTGGGCCAAACTGCACCGTGGGAAAGTAGGTGATAACCTCTAGCTTGCACGCTTTGGCAAAGATTTAGGAACCGGGGTTCTAAATACCGTAACTTGCGTTAGAAGGAGATTATGAAGAAGGCGGGTGCTGTTGATGCACAGGTTTGCATTCACTTTTAGTACGGAGTTATTTTAACACACATATAGGCGGAGTGCAATGGTTAGGGACGGCAATTCAAACTTCAGGGCTTTAGGATTTTGTAGATTTGAACTCGCCAGGCCTTGCGGAAAGTTCTCTTTTTCTACTTTTTCCGTTTCGCCACCTTACAACCGCCCTGCAAGTTTAATTTTGGTCGGGGGAGCCTGGAACGAAAGCCTGCAATTCGGTGAGTAGCCGGTCTGCGTCGAAAGGTTTGCTGATATAGCCGGTGCAACCAGCCGCCAGGGCGCGTTCTTCGTCACGCTTGGTGGCGTGGGCCGTCAGAGCTACAATCGGGGTCTGGGCGAAATCGGGCAAGCGGCGCAGGTTCCGCACCGTCTCCCAACCATCCATGCCGGGCAGCGATAAATCCATAAGGATTAGCTGGGGATAATGCACCTGGGCGGCTTTCAGGCCATCTTCGCCGTTGGAAGCTGTCACTACTCGGTAGCCTTCATCTTCCAGCAGTTCCGACAACAAAGCCCGAATGTCGTCACTATCTTCCACGATCAAGATCAGAGTAGGAGATGCGGAACCTGTTTGTGCCTGTAAAATGGTGTCTTTTGCTTCAACGTTTGTTTCAGCTTCAAAAATTGCACTCATAGTCGTTCCTCTCTCAAATCTTATCTTAATAGTCCCTTACTCCACACTTGCTTTAACACATTATACTCTAACCGACCCCTTACTAGCGAATAAATCGCGCCTGTTTACCTTTCTTTAATTTTCTGGCCGTTCTAGTTTTGAGCCGGGCGAATAAAACGCAGGAGCATCGCCAGTTCTTTAAGCAATTCTGGCAAGGGGCGACTACCTTTTTGAATTATTCGGCTGGCTCCCCAGTTAAGGCGTTCGTAATCTTGTCTGGTCAAAGTTTTGGCCGTCAAAATGATCACCGGGATCGAGTTGGTTAAAGGATTAGCCTTGAGGCGGTTCAACACCTCGAACCCGTCCAATTCGGGCATCATCAGGTCTAGTAGGATAGCTTCCGGCGGGTTACTCTCGACCAGGCGTAAAGCTTCCAGACCGTTGGCGGCAGTCCTGACCCGATAGCCTCCCTCGGTCAGTGTTTGCTCCAGCACTTCCCTGATGTCAGCTTCGTCGTCTACCACCAGCACATAACTTTGGTCATCCTGGTCGTTTCGCCCGTTCTCTTTTTCGCTCTTGCCAGAACCAGTCGCACCTGCCCCGACCAATACCCCGCGTTTGAAAGGCACCCGGTCTAAGGTGCTTAAAAGCAAATCCCGGTCAATAGGCTTGACCAGGTAATCGTTTGCCCCCAATACATAACCTGCCGAACGGTCGGATATAACTGTTAACATAATTACCGGCGTCATAGAAGTCTGCGGATTGGTTTTAAGCTGCTGCAAAATCTGCCAGCCGTTCGAGCCGGGCATCATCACATCCAGCGTCACGGCATAAGGATGCAACTCGGCTACCAGGGCAGGCACTTTTTGAGGTTCAGATACCCCTCTTACCTCGTAAGCGGTATTTTCCAGAGCAGCCTGGATCAGTTCGACAACATCCGGGTCGTCGTCTACCGCCAGTACCAGATATTTTCCGGGCTGGGCAGGGCGAGATGCTTCTGCATCGTCATTAGAATTAGAAGCAATATCGGTAGGAGGAGTTACGGGCGAAGTGTCTGCCTCGGTCGTCAGGTCTGCCGGAACCTGGGGAGGACGGGAAGAACTGGTCGGAGCGGGGATGAGGCGTAAATCCGCCTGCTCGGATTGCATTGTTCGCAAACGGCGGGGCAAAACCAGCGTAAAAGTGCTGCCGCCCCCGACCTGACTTTCCAGTTCGACCTGCCCGCCCAGGAGTTCGCTTAGCTTACGTACTATCGAAAGACCCAGGCCAGTACCACCGTACTTACGGGTATTGGAGCTATCTACCTGATAAAATTCATCGAAAATATGTTCCTGCTTTTCGGGAGGGATACCAATGCCGGTATCCTTGACGGCAATAACCACCCGTTCGCGGCTCGCCCCATGCTTACCCGGTTCGGCTTCGCGCAGGCTGACCCCGATACATACTTCGCCCTGCTCGGTGAATTTAATCGCATTTGAAACCAGATTGAGCAACACCTGGCGCAGCTTATCGGCGTCGGTTTCAAGCTTGCCCAGACCCTCTGCAATACTAGATTTAAGGGCGATATTTTTTTGAGTCGCCAGGGATTGGGTCTGGTCTATGATCGAGCTGACAAATTGAGCTAAATCCATTTCCTCGCGCATCACATCCATGCGCCCGGCCTCTATTTTAGCGATGTCCAGCACATCGTTGACCAACCGCAGGAGGTGCTGACCGTTTTTAAGGATGCGTTCGAGATTGGCGGTCTGGCGAGAGGTAAAAGTGCTGATTTCGTTACCTCGCAAAAGTAGCTGACTAAAACCGATTATAGCCGTAAGCGGGGTTCGCAATTCGTGCGACATAGTAGAAAGGAACTGGTTACGCAAGCGGTTTGCTTCTTCCAAAGCTTCGTTCAGGACAGCCAGTTCGTCGCGCTGGCGACTTAGTTCGCCGTTATTGCGTTCGAGTTCGTGGCGGCGGCGATCAAGTTCATCGGCCTGACTTTGAATATGCCGGTAAGCCAGCGCGTTGCTGGTAGCTACCGCTAGATTCCCACCCACCACATCCAATACCCGCCGGGCCTGTTCGCTCATCGGGAAGAGTGACCCGGCCACCAGCACCCCGACAAGCTCTTTACCCCGGCTAAGCGGCAGATGATAGAGGCTGGCCGGAATAGTCTGCCCGACGATAGTTGTGAGGGTAAAATCTGCCGCTTCGACGTGCGAAGGTCGGGCGAAATAGAGCGGTTGGCGCGTCTGGGCGACCTGCCCAACCATTCCTTCACCCATATTAAAGGTGGGCTGCACACTGGCCCGATCAAGACCCTGCACCCCGGCAATACTTAAAAAGCCCGACTCGGCGTTGTAAAGGTAGACCGCCCCCACTTGCAATTGCAACAACCGCAACAGCCCGTCCAGGAACTCGCTGATCATCAGTTCGAGTTCCAGGCTATTACTAAGGGTATTGTTGAGCTGTAAAAGGTTCTCCTGAATATCACGCTGTTTGAGGTGGACGGTCTGCTCTTCGAGCGAAGTTGCCATCGAGTTGAAATTCTGGCTCAAACGGCCTAGCTCATCCTCGGTTGGGTTAGCGATCCGGGCCGTCAGATCGCCCTGTTCCAGGCGGTCGGTCACTTCCATCAGGTAAACTAACTGCCGACGAAGATTGTTGATAAACGAGGAGAAAAACCGAATGCTGAGAAAAATAGCCGCGATACCGACCACAATCAGCACAATCAAAATAAGCAAGTAGATCTGGTCGGCCTTAGTTTGGATGCGGTTTAATTCAGCTTCGGCTTCCTCATTGAGGCTACCCCAGGCAGTACGGAAGGCGTCGAAGCGGGCTTTGTTTTCCAGAGCTATCTGGTCTGAACGAGCCAGGCTCAGGTTGTTGCCACCCTTTTGCACCCGGCTAATCTGGGCCAGCGCACCGTTATTGTGCCAATCTTCGCCCCGGTCGGCCAGGGGCGTCAGTAACCGGGCAGTGTTATTAAAATTTTCCTTACGAGTGCGGCTTTGCAGGTCTTTGAGATATTGCTGGTATTGGGGGCGGGCGGTGTTATAAGGTTCCAGAAAAGCTGTATCGGCAGTCGTGACGTAACCACGCACGCTAGTTTCCTGGTCAATCATCGTGCGGACAAGGCCATCCAGGTCGCCCCGAACGGCACTGCCTTGCTCGTCCAGCGACTTCTGGTTGTTCAAAACCAGCGTACTAAAAATTAAACTAAGGGTCAGGGCCAACACAAGTAGGCCAACCGTGATAAACACGTTGCGCCAGAGCCGTCGAATAATACTGCCGGGCGATCCGCCTCTAAACAAGAACCGCTTCCTTTACGTTAAATACCCTGGATTACCCCTGATTTAGGGAAGGGTAAGGTTACGAACTTTACAACCTACCAGACCGAGTGAGTGGAACAATAATTCCTAAAAACTTTGGCTGTTTTATTGCCGATCTCATTTTACCAAGATGAGATTAGTGGCCGCTCTTGGAGAAAGCTAGTTACCCTAGCGGGCAGAGGTGAAACGGAACTCGGTCTTTTATTTACTATCCAGTGTCAGAGCGTGCAAGAAACGTGCCAGGTTCAGGACTGATAAGCTGGTCTTAATTTAATTCTAAAGCCAGCGATGCCTCAACCGACCAGAGCGGCCCTTTTACCCTGGGTCGGGCTTTTGAACAGACTTTTTGAAGTCAATAACCGAGATGCCCGGTACTGGTTCAATGGTTTCAAAGCGCACAATCTTTTGATACTGGCGCACCCGCTGGGTCATTTGCTCGACTGCCTCGCGCATACTTTCAATTACTTCCACCGAAGGAGAGGCGTAAGAAATATTGAGTAGATCGAGTTCTACCTGCAAGATGGTCAAGTGCTGGTTTAACTCGTGGGCGGCTGTCCGCGCCATCGTTAATACCGCCGCTAATTGATCGCGCTCTCGCTGCATTTCCAGCAAGGAATTCTGCTGCACAGTGAGGGCAATCTGACCGGCCATCATTTCCAGGAAACGCACCTGGTCGGGCGAAAACTGCTTTGGTTCGAGAGAACACAGACAGACAATACCAACTACTTCGTTGTAAATAGAGAGCGGTACAAAAATAGCAGACCGCCACAAAGGGTTGGGGTCAGTCGTAACTTTTGGATCGTGTTCAAGCAGCAAGCTCAAATCTTCCACCAGCACACTCTGACCGCTCTGGGCTACCCGGCCTGAAAAACCCTGACCCATTTTTATCCGAGGGTTCCAGGGCGGCAAATTCTCTTTTTCACACAGTCCGACTACAAAGGTTAATTCATCAAAACTATTTTCGTATCGCCAATATAGTACCCCAGAGTCCGCCTGGGCGGTTTCCATCGCCAGCATTAGGGCACGAGTAGCGGCTTCTTTTAGACTCAGAGGCCCGCGCATGCGTTGGTGGAAGTTTTCCAGCACTTCTAGCTCACGATTGCGTTCGGCCAGGCGACCATAAAGTTGAGCATTGTGAATAGACAGGGCAGCGAGTTGGGCTAGCTTTTGAGCTAACTCCAGGTCAATCTTGTTCCAGTGGTACACAATAGTTTTATCGGCTTCCAGCAGAGCCACTACCTGCCCATTAACCAAAATTGGCACCGAAAGGGCCGCCCGAATGCTGTTACTGACAACCCACTCGGTCATATTCGGGTCTTGCTCAAAAGCAGGGTCATTGACGTAATCTTCTGTGGCCACTAACTGAGCGGTCTGGTAAGCTTTAGCACTCAGCCCTTTGCCATTCTTAAAACCGTGCAAATTATCAATCTTAATCAAGCTAATAACGCCGTCACCATGAGCCGCCCGCGACGCTTCGATATTACTCAGTAAGATGATACAAGCACGATCTACGGCAAGCAATTTCAGGGCGTGCGCAAGTAGACCGTTGAGAACGTCTTCAAGTTCTAAAGAAGACATCAAATTACGGCAGGTCTCAAAAAAGAGCAGTTCAAATTCTTTAGTTAAATCATCTGGCTGGGTCATAATTCCAACTACACTCTATAGCAAAACCAACCGTCACAAAAGCGGTTGTAATCAGTCCAGTTGTTGTCAGGCTACACTGAGATCAGAGATAGTAAGGAAGCGCACTGGCGCGTTTTCACAGTGCTGAGTTTACATCTGAAATAGCTTTCCTGACCGCCAGGAATATAGCCTTGTAGTAGAAGCAGTTTTATATTTCTAAATATAGCTTACCAGATTTGAGATACACTTACAACTAATCTGAAGCTTTGATTCAAGGCAATAGAAATATTCACCGCTCTGCTCCAAACTCTACAAATTGGTAAAAGCAACCCGCTCGAATTAGAGAAAATATACCCTTGTTTTGCTTATATTCTTTAGGTCTTTAGACTTATAAGAAGATAACCTGAATAGAGGATGTGGATCGAAAGACTTAGTGTTAATCTAAAAAGGCAACATATTGATACTAAATGAGCGAAACATTAAGAAAAAGAGAGGGGTCTTACTCATCAGGTCGTTTCAATTTACCCTCATTGCCGAGGAAAACCGTTGATTAAAGCCTTACCAGGAATTATTTTTCACTAAGGCTGTGCTTTAAAAAAAGAGAGGAAACTCCAGTGCAAGTTACAGGCATTACGTACCCGGTTAAAAAATCTGAAAAAAAACCTTTTAGCGTGCGTCTTTCAGTTTGGAGTGCGCGACATCGTTGGTTAGTTTTTGGTCTATGGTTCTTACTGGTTTTTGGCCTCGTCTTCGGTAGCAACCTGATTCCAGCCTCTAAAACGGCTAATGACCCAAACGCCGGTCTGGATTTCGAGTCTTCAAAAGCTTACAGCATCCTTAAAGACGGCGGCGGACAGGCCGAACCTGCCGAAAATTTCTATCTGATTATTACTCACCCGACCCTCAAACCGGCAGATGCCGCTTTCCGCACGACGGTCGAAAAACTAATTGTTGGTCTAAAAGAATTAAACTACACCGAGGACGGCCAGACCCGGCCCCTTTTCGCTCAACTGGTCAGCCCTTACGAAGCACCGGCCACCGCCGGGCTAATTTCGCCGGACGGCACGACAGCCCGTATCTATGGCCGCATCCTGGGTGAAACTTACACTGAAAAGATGAATAAGCGGCTGGAACCGTTCGGAGCTAAAATTGACGACCTCAAGAAAGGCTTCTCCGAATACACCGCATTGGTAAACAACACGACCTTGAACTACCTGGAAGAGGGTAAAGCGGTGCAGGAAGGCTTGAACCAATCGCTCCTGACTACCCTGATCCCCACCTTCATCATTTTGCTGTGCGTTTTCGGAGCGTTGGTAGCCGCTTTTATCCCGCTTCTACTGGCAATCACGGCTATCATTGGCACAACGGGCGTAGTTGTCATTTACAGTCGCCTGAGCGGGGACACTCAAATCAACAATGCGATGACCCTGGCCGTGTTGATGGGCCTAGCCGTGGCGGTGGACTACTCGCTGTTTGTAATCAGCCGCTACCGCAACGAACGATACGCCGGACGCGAAAAAATCAAAGCTCTCGAAATTGCCAGTGGCACGGCGGGCCGGGCGGTTTTCTTTAGCGGCATTCTGGTCGCCATTTCGATTTCTGGGCTGTTTCTTCTGGGTGGGCCGCTTGGCCCGATGGCTCTAAGCATTATCACGGTGGTGCTAATGTCGGTGCTGGGAAGCATGACTTTCCTGCCTGCCACTCTTTCGATCCTGGGCCGGGGCGTCAACTGGGGTCGTATTCCTTACTTTGGCCGCGAACACACGGACGGTCAGGGCTTTTGGAGTATGATCGTGCGAGGCGTGATGCGCCGCCCGATCATTACAACTGTCGTTGCGACCACTCTCCTGGTGGCAATGGCTTTCCCGGTCCTGCATATTCGGTTGGGCTTTAGCGAGACCACTTCGGATAAGCTGCAAGGCGGTAAAGCCGCTAAAGTGTTGAACGAGAAGTGGCCGCAAGGGGCGCAACTTCAGCTACAGGTAGTGATAACGGAAGCGGGTCGCCCGCAGACACTCGCCGCTATCGAGAAATTCAAGGCGGCGGCCCTGGCGGTGCCGGGCGTCAACGGGCCGGTCGAAACGCTCAATTCTGCCGACGGCAAGGTTCAAATGCTTTCGTTCTATCAAGCCGGATCGTGGAATGACCAGGCCAATCAGGATACCGTCCGCAAACTACGTCAGGAAACCGCGCCAGCCTACTTCAAAGGGCTAGAGGGAACCCAGGTTTACGTCACAGGCTGGTCGGCAATGGTAGTAGACCAGAGTAAATTCTTTACTAACCCGATTGTGTGGGTGTTTGTGTTGAGCCTGAGCTTCCTGGTGCTGTTGCTGGTCTTCCGGTCGCTGGTGATTGCGACAAAAGCTATCTTGCTGAACTTACTCTCGACCGGGGCGGCTTACGGGGCGGTGACCCTGGTCTTTCAGGATGGCCGGGCCTGGGTCAAACCCACCGGAGTGATGGAAGCCTGGCTGCCGGTCTTTATCTTTACCATTATCTTTGGTCTTTCGATGGACTATCATATGTTCATCCTGACCCGGATTAAAGAGTTGCGAGACCACGGCTACAGCTCGAACGAGGCAGTAGCAAAGGGCATCAGCAGCACTTCCGGCACAATCACCGGCGCGGCAGCAATTATGGTAGTGGTATTTGGCGACTTCTTTATCAGCCTGGACACCCCGGCCATCCAGCAACTCGGCCTGGGTCTGGCGGTCGCGGTTTTCCTGGATGCGACGATTGTCCGCTCGATGCTGCTTCCGGCAGTAATGCGGCTGATGGGAGATTTCAACTGGTGGATGCCGCGCTTCCTGAACTGGTTACCCACGATTACGATTGAAAGTGGCGTGGAGGACGAAACAACGCCTGACGCGACCCTGAGCGAAGCCGACGAAAAGCTTTTGATGCAGGTAAGCGGACGCTAATTCAGTTCGGTTTGATTTAAAAGGCCGGCAAGTCTAAACCCGTGGGTTTAGACTTGCCGGCCTTTTTGGTTTCTAAATAAATACAGCCAACCCTGACC
>JBBRBE010000036.1:0-39203 GCA_038206175.1 Chloroflexia bacterium | reverse complement strand
CTCGGCAATACCGATGCCTTCATCCCGCACCCGCACCCACAATAAAGCGGTGTTAGTTTCGGGAGAGCAAAGTCCACTAATCGGTGACAAATTATGTCCATCAGCCTCAGAGGTGGGCGGGTAGTCAAGCTCAAGCTCAAGCTCTAAGCGAACCAGGCCGCTTTCCGGTAAAGAATATTTTAGTGCATTTGAAAGAAGATTAGCCAGGATCAGCCGGAACAATTTCGGATCGGCTATCACGTTCAGGTTTTCAGCCGATTTACAGCGGCCTTTGCCTGCCGAGTCTACCGATGCCAGGGTCGGCCCTGAGTTTGGCGTCGAAGCGACCTCAGCCCAACGCGGCGAAGGAGAATAGATACATGCTTCAAAAGAAACTCGCTCAACTTTAGCCTGTTCGACTTCATCTGCATTCAGGCCCGGCACCGGGCGCAGCGAAAGAGTAGCTTCTTCCACCAATTCCCGGCTCAGTTGCACAATGTCTACCGGGCCTGGACTGAAAGCTAGCTTACCTGCTTCAACCCGCCCGACCAACAAAATCTCTTCCAAAAGCTGGTTTATTCGCTCGACACCTTCGAGAATACGGCACAAGTGTTCAGCTTTACGCTCTTCATTCCAACGGGAGCCGTACTCTTGCAACATCTCTGTGCTGGTTAAAATAGTGCTAAGAGGCGTCCGAAATTCGTGTGAAGCCATCGTCACAAAGCGCGACTTCAACTCACCTAATTCTTTTTCCTGGGCCAGAGCCTCCTGCAATTCCAGAGCCGAGCGGCGAATGGCCGTTACATCGTCGGTGAGGCCCGCCACCCGGTAAACCTGGCCTTCGTCATTGCGAATAGGGAAAGTCCTGGTGCGCACCCAGCAAATTTCTCCGTCCGGGCGAACCACCCGAAACTCCTCGTCACACTCGCCCTTGCCCAGGTTTTCGGCCATCTCACGAATGCGGACGGCATCATCGGGATGAATATTATGCAAAAGAATGCGGGGGTCTTTCCACAGGGTTGCATAGTCGCGCCCGAAAATTCCGGCACAGGCCGGGCTTAAATAAGCCACCCGAAAAGAAGGAAGTTCGATAACCCAGAAAAACTGTTGAATGTTTTCGGCTAACTGGCGGTAAAGGGTTTCGCTCTCGTGCAAAGCGGCCTGAGTTTCCTCGCGCACGCCGATTTCAGCCCGTAGCCGGGCGTTCAAGACCGTCAGGCTGGCGGTGCGTTCTGCGACCCGTTCTTCTAGCTGATCGTGGGCCAGTTGCAAAGCATCCAGCATCCGTTGCCGCTCGGCCAGTTGCTTCTGGTTAGCTTCATCTAATTCAAGCTGCCGACTGGCTTCCAGGCCGTTACGGTAGTGTGTCACCAGGATAATCAAGCTGCTCACTACCAGATTGAAACTAAAAGGGCCAACCAGGGCGTGTCCGAGATCAAGGTCGCTGCTCAGCATAGCAAACACAATAATCCCGGCAAGGTTAAAAACAGCCAGTCGGAAGGTAAACCGGAGCGGGAAGAAAAGGCTACTCAACAAAATCGGCACGACCAGAAAGTTCAACATAGCTGTTTTAGACAGGCTCTGGCTGGCCGCTACAAAAATCGCTCCATTACTCAGGATCACCATCAAGATGGCCGCCCAGCGGTAATTGCGGGTGCGACTGAGGCGGTACGCCCCGAATTGCAAAACGAAATTGGTAAAAGCAATACTTAGAAAAGGTATGCGAGCCTCGAAGGAAGGCCAGTAAGAATTATAAGCTACCAGACCAAGTATAATCAGCGAGCCGCTAAGAGCTACCACCGCCAACAAAACCGAAGCCAGCAGTCGGGCGGTGTGTTGCTCGGTAGCATCGGCTAACGGGGTCGTTGGGGTAGTCAAGTGTCGCCATCGGGCAGAGATAACCGAAATGAGCTGAGGAACCTTTGCTTTTGCTTCCGTCTTTGCACCATTTATCATAACTTTGCTTTGCCAATCCCAAAATTTATTGAATCACGCTGAGCTTATAAATAATATCATACACCACCAACATTAAGAACTTCCTTAACATTTATGTTACAAAGCTTAAACAGCATATATATTTGGGACAGATTTGGGGCAGAAGCGTCCAACGTCTAATCCATGTTTTGCACAGTTGAAATATACGATTGAAGGATGCAAAAAAGACCTCGGCCACAATCGGCACGAGGTCTTTTTGCGGGCAGTTTAACTCACCGAGTTTGGGTGAGCGATGGTGCTGATTGTACTAATAGCCGCCATTTTCTGCCCGATCTTTTGCCAGGCGTCCTTTAGCACATCGTGACCCATAAAAAGGCCGATATGCCCGGCTTCGACCAGGTGTTGCTCGACCTGCGCCGTCGGCGTGCCAACAAATTCGGCCATCCTGAAGACCTGCACCGGCGGCGTCACGTGGTCACGAGTACCGGCCAGCAAAAAGAGCGGGCAGGTGATCCGGCTCAAATCCACCGGCTTCCCGCCGATAGTGAGGCGTCCTTCGATCAGTTCGTTATCCCGGAAGAGATGTTGCACCAGCCAGAGATAAAAAGGCCCGGCTATATTTTGAGGGTAATCATACCAATCTTTCATCTGGCGGAAACGGGCCAGGGCCAGCGGGTCTAAAATGTCGCGGTAGAGGTTAAGGTAACGTTCGGGGAACTGAGCCGGTTTCATCAGGTTGAAACCCAGCACCAGAAAGCGGCCATCCAGCACACCGTTACCCGCCGCGACCAATCCCCGGTAGAGAGCCATGCCGCCGTCCGGGTAGGTGCGGGCGTTGTAGTTGACCGCCTCTTTGATCTGACTGTTACCGGCCTGAAAATCTATCGGCGCACCGGCCACCACCAGGGAATTAACCGTATCGGGATAAAGCGCGGCATAGAGGGCCGCCAGCCAACCGCCCTGGCAATCGCCGACGAGATTGGCTTTTCCGCCGATTTTTTCGATGCTGTAGCGCACCGTCTCGATGTAATCCTCGATAGTAGAATGAGCCGTCGAGCGAGTCGCGCCGATCCACTCGATGCAATAGACCGCTTCGAGGCCGCTTTGCCGCAGGGCTTGCACCTGGCTCTGGGTAGGGCTGTAGTCGGCGATGTAAGAATGATGTCCGGCCTGGGGCGGCAGCACCAGCGTTGGCACTGTGCCGACTCCGGCCCCCTGGCTAAAATCCAACAGACGGATCAAGCTCGATAGCGGGTAAGGCAGACTGATCAGGCGGTGGGGAGTTTGCCATTTTGGGCGGGCAGGCTGGCTAACTTCGTTCCAGTAAGCCAGGTTGCGCCGAAAGAGCTTTTGTGGCTCCCAAAAAAATTCGGCCCAGGCTGCGCCGTAAATCTCGGTCGCCTGGGCCGTTAGCTGAAGCGAGGCGTCCCACATCTGGGCGGTCTGATTACGGTTATAATCCAGGCTCTCCCACAGGGTCGAAAAGGCGTCCATCTAGTGACCTTTCTTACGGGAGATACCGACGCCCAGGATAGCGGAGCGGCTCACCCTTGAGTCGTTCTAATATAAAACACTTAACGAAACAGCTCCCCTATTGAACCATATTCACAAACAAAGTCAATAGCACATCGCTTTAATTAAAATTAGTTAACTCGTTCCCCACGAAAGGTAAATTAAAAGGGCGGTCAGCTTAAACTGACTGCCCTTCTCGTTAGGCGTGGGCCTCACAGATCAGGCCATTACCGGCAAGCGTTCCAAAGCGTCATCAATCTGAGATTGCGGAAGCTCGAAATCTACCAGCCGCCCGCTCAGGTAGTTGTCGTAGGCCGCCAGGTCGAAATGACCGTGACCACACAGGTTGAACAGGATCGTCTTGGCTTCGCCCGACTCGCGGCAACGAATTGCTTCGTCTATCGCGGCGCGGATAGCATGGCCTGGCTCCGGGGCGGGCAATATCCCCTGAGTGCGGGCAAAGGTCGTGGCCGCCTCGAAAACGGTAGTCTGGGGATAAGCACGGGCTTCCATAAAGCCCAGTTCGTAAAGGTGGCTGACCAGTGGAGCCATGCCGTGATAGCGCAAGCCGCCCGCGTGGATACCCTCCGGCACAAAGTCGTGGCCGAGCGTGTGCATTTTAACCAGGGGCGCAAGCTGGCCGGTATCACCAAAATCGTAAGCGTACACGCCTTTGGTCAGCGAAGGACAGGCCGCCGGTTCTGCCCCGATGATCTGAATTTGTTTGCCCTCGAATTTGTCTTTCATGAAGGGAAAAGCAATTCCGGCAAAGTTGCTGCCGCCACCCGTGCAGCCGATCACGATGTCCGGGTAGGCGTCAGCCATTTCAAGTTGCTTCTTGGCTTCCAGCCCGATAATCGTCTGGTGCATCAGGACGTGGTTGAGGACGCTACCGAGGGCGTAACGGGTATCCTCGCGTTGCACGGCATCCTCGACCGCCTCGCTGATGGCAATACCCAGGCTACCGGGTGAATCGGGATGCTCGGCCAGGATGCGCCGTCCGGCTTCGGTCGTGATAGAAGGGCTTGCCAGCACTTTGCCGCCGTAAACCTCCATCAAGTTGCGGCGGTAGGGCTTTTGCTGGTAGCTCACCTTGACCATATAGATCAAACATTCCAGGCCAAAGAAATTGCAGGCCATCGCCAGGGCCGTCCCCCACTGGCCCGCGCCGGTTTCGGTCGTGATGCGCTTGATACCTTCTTGCTTGTTGTAATAAACCTGCGGCACACTCGTGTTGGGCTTGTGGCTTCCGGCAGGGCTAACTCCTTCGTACTTGTAGAAGATTTTAGCCGGAGTATCGAGCAGCTTTTCTAATCGGGTCGCCCGGTAGAGCGGCGAAGGTCGCCAGAGCTTGTAAATCTCCTGCACTTCTTCGGGAATATCAATATATCGCTCGGTGCTGACTTCTTGCTTGATCAACTCCATCGGGAAAAGCGGCGCGAGGTCTGCCGGGCCGAGCGGTTGGTGAGTACCGGGATGCAACGGAGGCGGTAGGGGCGAAGGCAGGTCGGCCTGAATGTTGTACCAGGCTGTCGGCATATCTTTTTCGTCCAGTACGTACTTGATAGCGTCTTTAGGCATATTCATCTCCTTCATTTCTATTCTATTCAGTTCTATTCAACAAAACTTTCGCCCTAAACCCCTAATTTGTAGGGAAGCCTTGGTGGTTGAGCCTCTTAGCGACCCCGCTAGCCAGTACAGGCGAAAGTTCTAGTTTTAGCTGACGAGAGACAGCCGTGAGAAAATGGCGTGAGGTAAACGTATGAGCTATTATACCCTCAGAGCTTTGTTTTAGCACGCTTAATGTCCGACTGGCCCAGGGCGATTGCAAAGTCCGATCCTAGCCTCATGTCACCCCCTGTCACGCCCTGCGGGTGTGAGCATAGCGAAGAATCTTCTTGACTAAGCCAAATTTTGCACAGTCAAGAAGATTCTTCGCTACGCTCAGAATGACAGAACAGGACAGAACAGGACAGAACAGGACAGGGCGGCAAAACCCGGACTTTGCAATGGCCCTGACGACGGCCCGCCGATAGTTCCGGCCAGGCACCTGGGAAAATAGAAAAATGGTACAATACAACCGGCAATTCTAAAATTAATAGAAGGAGAACCGATTAAAATGAGTCAGGCAGGAGAGCCGAACGGCGTAGACGAGCGCGATGAAGCGGAAGAGCTAACCGAACTGGAATATGCGTCCAGCCAGCGTCAGCTTAGCCAGGCCGAAAACGAACGGCTGAGCCAACTTCGTCAAAGGAGTAAGCAAATCGTAGAGGCAGTAGTCCAGGAAGAAGCCGTGCGGCCCGGCCCGGCTAACCCGGTCGTGAGTGGCGACGACAGCCCGTAAAAATGGTGAAAGGCCGGTTAGAAACCTGACGCGAACGGGAACCTTTAGCCCGGCCAGCTAAAATAACCCATGTTAGCTTAGAAGTTAGCTAAGGCTGTAACAATTCGGGCAAGGATGCGTAGAGAGCTTAGAGCAAGCGGTGATTTAGCAACCTCAACGAGACGAGTACAAAGGCTGGGCCGCTCTGCCGGGAAACGTCATAAAGAGCGGCGACGAAAAACGTCGCTTCCTCAGGTCAGGCATTAGAGCGGACTGAGAGTAATTTTACGGTCTGCCGTCGAAAATAGTTTAATATCGGTTTTCAGGTGGAAAATGAATTTAGCACAGATAAAACAGGTTAACAAAGAGGCTTCCTTTCGATTTCAAGGTCGGCTGAGCTATCGGTTGGGCTGTCTGGTAGTTTTAGCCCTGTTGTCCGGGCTGCTGGCCGCCTGCGGTCAGGAAGACACCCGCTCGGTGGAGACTGGGGTGCTTCCGGCCCTTGCGCCGACTGCCGTACCATCACCAGTAGCGGCGGTCAACGCGCTCAACAAAAATTTTAGTACCACAACCGAAACGGCCAGCCTGATCGGAAGCGGCAGCACCTTCGCGGCCCCGGTCTACGCCAACTGGATTACCCAGTTTATCAAAACATCGCCCAGCGTCAAAATTGATTACCAGGCCATCGGAAGCGGAAACGGGCGCAAAGCCCTCCTCGGTACCACCGTTGCGCCGGTCGGCTCGATTACGCCCACCGTCCCGACCGATTTTGCCGGAAGCGATGCGCCCTTTAGCGGCAATGAACTCGCTAACGCCAGTGGCAAAGGCCAAATAGTCCATGTGCCGATAGCATTGGGTGGAGTAGTGGCGGTTTACAATTTGCCCGAACTTGGTGGGACCACTCTCAAACTAAGTGGCCCGACCCTGGCCCGTATCTACCTGGGCGAGATCAAAACCTGGAACGATCCGGCCATCCTGGGCGATAATGCCGACCTGGCAAGCAAACTAACCAACAAGCCAATCGTGGTTGTAATTCGGACTAAAGGCAACAGTAGCGGCACTTCGGAGATTTTCTCCCGCTATTTGTCCGTCGTCAGCGATGCTTTCCGCGCCATCGGGCCGGGTGGTGCGCCGAAATGGACGCTCAAAACGAAAGCCGAGGGCGGCACGACATTGGAAGGCAACAGTAACGAGGAAGTAGCGACGGCGGTTAAAACTACCGATGGCGCAATCGGCTACGTTGACCAGGGGGTGGCGGATGCGCCAAATTTCGGGTTAAAATACGCCGCGATCCGCAATAAGCTGGGCCGTTTTGTTGTAGCAACCCCGGACAGTGTAAGTGTAGCCGCGACCGGCACCTCGATCCCGGATGACTTTCGTACTTTTGTGGTAGATGCGGAAGGAGCCAACACGTATCCGATTGTGGGTTTTACCTGGCTGATTACCTGGCGCGATTTGTCGAACCTGCCCAATCCTACACCGGGTAAAGCCCGCGCCCTGACTTCTTTCATCTGGTGGAGCCTGCACGAAGGCCAGAAGAGCTTGCCGGGTGGTTATGCACCACTCCCTGCGGCCCTGGTTCCTCGCCTCGAACGGCTATTTGTGGCAGACGAAGGAGGCCGGGCCGATACCATGTTTGTATTCAAAAATGAGCCGGTAGTAAAGTAAAGACGGGAAAAGAAAAATATGACTGTGCAGAATCTTATGCCGCCGCCTACTCAAAGCAGCCCACCGCCCCTGATGCCTAACCCGAACCTAAACGGAGGGCGTCCGCCCCGGCGGGTCAAGCAGCTTTTGAACCTCCAAACCCTCCTGGGTCGCTTTCAGGGCCTGGCCGCGCTGGTTATTATTCTGGCGGGAATTGCCTTGATTTTTTCCTTTTTCGCCCTTAGCTCGACCACCTCTAATTTTCGTCAGGTGGTCAATCGGCTTGGCCCTAGCATTGACGCTTCCCAGCAACTTGGTCAGGCTCTACAAGAAATGGATGCCCGCGCCGCCGACTATCAACTTACTTCCCGGATTGACGTAACCAGCCCGGATTTTCAAAGCCAGGTTTATGGACTGGATGGATTACGCGCCCAGGCCTGGAACGAGTTGCAAGCCCGCCGGGTAGTCGTTGACAACAAATTGAACCTGTTGCGAAGTAAAGTTGATCCCAACTCTAAGACTGAAACTGACGCGATCAATATTATCAGTAATCGCTTTTATGATTATTACGCCCAGTTAAACTTGATGAAGTACGAACTAGACCTGGGCCGCAAAGAAGCAGCCCTGGCAAATTACAAAGCCGCCCACGATATTCTGGCCGGTAGCGAAGCAAATTACGGCATAGCAGCCAATATTAAAAAGCTTTCGGATAGCAATCTCGACCGCTTGAACAAGACCGATGGGCCGATCAATCCGCTCTTGATGCTGGTAATAGCCGGGTTAGTGGTGTTGATGGTGGGCGTGATTGCGGTGTACTATGCTTATGTTACTCACCGCCTGCTTAACTTTGGTTTTGCCCTGGCGGTGGTCGTAGGACTGGCGGCGGCGGTATTGCTGGTAGCCGCTCTTAACGCCGCCAACAACGATTACCGAAAAATCAGAGATAACGATGTTCGTTCTATCGTCCAAACTTCGACGATCCAGCAGCTTTCGGCAGATGCCGGGGCCGACCTGTCACGACTGCTGCTTAGCCCGGATAGTCCTGGCCTGGACAGCACTAACCCGGTGCTAACCAGCGATGTCAAAGCCGCCTTTGCCCGCGATAGCCTGATCAAGTCCTACAACGACAAACGTACCCGCCTGGAAACCGAACTACGTCTTTCTCAGGGGGCCGATACAGCCGCCGCCTGGACTAACTTTACGGCCCGCGCCGATACGATTCTCAAAAAGTACGATGGCAAGCTCCTGGCGGACGCAATTCTGATCAATATCGGTTCACAAACCCTACTGGACAGCATAAATACCAGCCAGCAACGCAGCAACGACAACAAGCTTGTTTCAGCCCGCAAAGCTTACACCGATTTTAGTGACAGCATCAACCGCATTGCCAGTAATAGCAAGCAAAGGTTTGATAAAGGAGCCTGTGACGCCGTGGGCGATAGCGAGTTCGGCCAGGGTTGCGCAGGCAGTAACGGCTATTTGAACATGTTGCAAATCGTGGTCTGGGTAGCCTTTCCCCTGGTCGCGCTTCTAATAGCGGCAGGGGTGTGGTACGCCAGTCGCCTGTTTTAGAAGAAGCTTCTGATGCTGAGACAAATAAAACAGGACTTGACAGCTTACAATAGTGCTTTTATATTTAATTCAGGCTACTAATATTAGCAATTTCTTTGAGCGTAAATGGCCGTTACCGCCAGTTCTAACCAGGAGTTATTACAACACTTATGTCAAGCCCCACTACCCTTGAAACCGATACCGCCGGTGAAATTCCGGCGGCGCAGTACGACTATTCAGCCCTGTACAAGTCCCCGGCAGGCATCAAAATACACCGGGATTGGTACGAGCAAAACCTGAAAAGGTTAGCAGTACCTTACGAACGAAAAATAGTTCAGACTCGCTTCGGCCCGACCCATATGTTAACCCTCGGCCCGGTAGATGCCCCGCCTCTGGTACTGATACATAGCCTGAGTTCTTCTATAATAGAGTGGGAGTACCAGCTAGAATTTCTAGGCCAGGCGCAGACCTACCGGGTGTACGCCCTCGATATTCCAGGCGTAGCACCTACCAGTGCCGCCACCCGCCTGAAGGTTACTAACTCGGATTACGCGGTCTGGCTGTTGGATGTCTTGCACGAACTAGGAATTAAACGAGCGGATTTTGCCGCCCTCGGCTCGGCGAGTGGTGTAATTTGCAAGCTGGCCGGATTGGTTCCGAACCGCCTTAATTCGGTGGTATTGATCAATCCAATAGGTATAGTTCCTTTTCAACTTTTCTCGAAACCACTCATTCTCCTAGAAACAATAGCCGCCTTGCTTTACCCCCACAGAAGCCTGGTGCGGCATCTAATTTTGCAGTATAGCGGCATCGGTAGCCAGCGTAGCCAGGCTTTGCTTGAGGCAGAAGTAGATCATTTTATTATGTTTAGGAAATATCTGAAACCCGCTCAGTCTTTTATTCATATCACTGACGCTGAGCTAAGCAAACTTACAGCCCCGACCTTGCTCATTACGGGACAATTTAATAAGCAATTCAAGCTAAATGACTTACTCAACCGCGCCCGCCGTCTAATTCCGCGCCTCACGACCGATATTGTTCCCGGTAGCGGGTGTGATCCCGAATTAGAACAACCGGCTCACGTTAATCAGTCGCTGGCTAACTTCTTACGCCAGAACGCTTACAACTCCAACCCCTACGCCCGTTAAAAATAAGAGGCGACCGAGTGATCACTCGGTCGCCTTGTCCCAATTTACCCATTTAGACCACCTGGCCTTTTAGCACCGGAAGATAAATTCTAGTAGTATCAAATTTTTACAACCTGTAACAACCTTTAACCCAGGGCCACTCCACGCGTCATCGGATGAGGCAAAGCCGGTGCAAAAACCTGGTTTAGCTCGGCTTCCAGAAGTAAGGCCGGAAGCTCGACTGGATTGAGGCGCAAAGCCTGTTCCAGGTCGGCCCGCGCCTGACCGGGCTGACCCATTTTCTTGTGGACAAAAGCTCGCGCCGTGTAAATTTGAGGCTGTCCCGAAGTTTTCTTGAGCAAGGCCGTATAATCAAGCAAAGCCTGGCTGTATTCTTCCAGCTTTACAAAGGTAGCCGCCCGCTTTTCCAGGTAGATAAGTTCGTCCGGGGCGGCTTCGAGAGCCTGCACAAAACTACCCAGAGCCAGTTCATATTGCCCGGCCTCAAATTGGGCCTGTCCTTTCGCAAAGAAAGGTTCGGCGTGGTTTTGCTCGGCCCATTTACCGGCCTGCTGACGATGTTGCTGGAACTGCGCTTCACCCGCCGGGTAAAAGTTTACAATGCTGTTGGCGTGACTTTGCAGAGCCAGCGTGCTGGTGACAATCCAGAAGGCCAGATACCAGAGTAGCAGATCGTTTATAAGGTCGTGACGGTACAGCCCGATGTAGTCGCGTGGCCCAAAGACCAGCAACACCGCCACACTCAGGCTTAGCACCATCACGGTGCGAGCGGCAAATTTAGGTTGGAAAGTCAGGCCCATCAAAAAGGCGTAGGCGGCCTGCCCGCCATCGAGAGGGAAGGCAGGCAGAGCATTGAAAAGAGCCAGCACCAGATTGAGCGAAGCCAGATAGGTAATAGTGCCACTGAAAGAGCTATTGCCCATACTGTTAGCTAACCATTGCAGTAACCCCCACAAACCCACATTCGAGAGCGGCCCGGCCAGGAAGATCAGAATATCCTTGAAATAAGCCGGAGCGCGTTCGGCAAAATAAGTCGCCCCTCCCAGTATATGAAGTTGGATTGCCACTACCTTCGAGCCAAACGCCAGCCCGACGAAAGCGTGGGCTAGTTCGTGGATCAAAGTAGATAGAGTCAGGCCCAACGTCAGAAAGGCCAGAGGCAGCCCTACTTCGGTGGCCGAGTTTAGGTCTTGCCTTACGATTAAAAGAACTAAAAATGGTAAAAAGCCCAATCCTAAAAAGCCCAACTCCCAGTAGCTGAATTTGACCGGCACACCCTTGATCGTAAAGAGTTTGAAACCTTTAACCTGTGGCATATTCTGGCACTTCCTCGTTTCTTGACTAAAATTTATATTCTGGCGTTGTCAAAATATAACAGGTATCGTTGGTAGGACAACTAAGGGCTTTTACCGATTTTCCAGTGCTGGTGCGGCTTTGTTGGCTTGCTGTAGGAGGATTTAGATTGAATTCGACCCAACTACGCCCGCCATCGTGGGAGGCACGTATCTCACCCTCTGTAGTAGCCGCAAAGCAACTCTGGGCCGAAGGGCAACTCAGGTAGAAAATCGCTTCTTTGCTACCATAAGCCAAAAATTCCCAGGTCTGTCCGGCGTTCTGAGTGACGGCCAATTTGTTACCGGCAGGAGTAGCCCCAAAAGCATAGCAAATTTTCGGAGTTGGACAGGATAATTGGCTCAAGCTTTTGAAGGCCGGGCCGGAAAGCGCACCCCAATTTTGCCCACCGTCACTCGTTACCAGGATCAGCCCATCCTGGTTGCGTACTGTGCAAACGGTCGCGCTAGAACACCGCAAATCAAAGATGGTATCAACGGTGCCGGATTTAAGGGTTTGCCAGGTCTGGCCGCCGTTGGTGCTGGTCATCAACATCCCTTTGCGTCCACTGGCATAGCAAACATCCTGGGTGGGACAGGCCAGGTCTGTCAGCGTCCAGGGAGCCAGGTTTGATTGGAGAAGTTGCCAGTTCTGACCGCCATCGGTAGTTACATTCAGCTTATTACCGGCTTGCCCCGTACCCAGCGTATAACAGCGAGTGGAAGCCGGACAGCTTACGTCCAGGATGGTTTCTCCTCCCACAGTTTCATCCAGATCTGGATCGTCGTCGGCGGCGTCAGGGGTAGTAGCGGCGGGCGATTGCTCGATGGGTAAAAGGGCTTTAGACCAGGTGCGGGCATTATCCTGCGAAGCCACAACGACATCTTTGCGCCTATCCGAGCCTTCAAGAATAACGCCGGTCATCATGCAACTACGAGCATCGGCGCAGTTAAGGCTGTTAAAGTAATCTTTCGTGGTATAAATTGATTGCCAGGTTTGGCCGCCGTCAGCAGTCTGGTAGAGAGTTTGAACACTACTGAGGTCGGAGTCTGTGTTGCGGGAGCCAGTTCCATTCAGTGAAAGAGTAGTGCTAAGGTTGGCAACCTTAGAAACAGCCGCTTTGCCGGGGCTGCTGGTAAAAACAGCAAAGAGAAAAAATACGTAGCCGCCTAATAATAAGAGCGCGACAACTCGACCCAAAAGAGGATTCTTACGAAGCATAACAGGGCGACTCCTCGAAAGTAGCTGGAACTTTATGTTTGACTTGCTATTGTAGCTTTATGGGAGAGAACGCCCGACACGAAGGGCGGAGTAAGCAACCTGCTTTTAATTTAATAAAGCACCGGCGACTTGCTGGTTTAAATTTAGCACACTATGGCTCTAAAAACAAGACCCAGAATATAAATTAGCCTGTTCGTACTAGCTTCAAACTGTTTGGACAATTGCTTTTTCAATCTGAGGCTCCGCGTCTTCTCCTTCTCGGCTCGATTGGCTCAGGCTGGCGGCGACTTCGTTTAGACGTGCGATGGTCAGACCGGCAGTGCTGGTAGTTTCCTTGAAATCTTCGCCAAAAGTGTTTATATCGCGTATCCGCCCGACAAGCTGACTGATTGCAGCGGCCTGTTGTTGCACGGCGTCTTTAATCTGGTTGGTCAGGTTGCTGGTATTACCGACTATTTGCAGCACCGCCTGTAGCGACCGGCTGGTATCGAGCGAAGTTTGAGATAAAACAACAATCTCGCGCTGTCCGCGCCTGGTCAAATCCACGCATAATCCAACCGCCACCTGAATACGGCTGAGGATTTCGCGCACATCGGCACTCGCACCACGGGCGCGTCCGGCCAGGCGTTGCACCTCGCCTGCTACCGCGGCAAACCGCCTTCCGGCTTCACGGGCCTGGGTTGCCTCGACCGTGGCATTTAAGGCGAGCAAGTCAATTTCGTCGGCCAGTTCGGTAATCAAGCCAAAGGTCTGGTCAATTTCCTGGGCCTGAGTTTGTAAATCGGCACTGATCGCTGCAATGCGTGTTACCCGTGCCTGAAACTCCTCGATCAAGGCCAGACCCTTCTCGATACCTACCGCGCCTCCCTGCGCACTCGCCAGAGCCTCGTCCGCGTTTTGGGCGACCTGTCCGGTGGCTAGCACTAAACTGCGGGCATTCCGTTCCAGGTTTTCCAGGCTCAGGCGAATCTCGCGCAGTAGCTCCAGTTGGTCGGTAGTAGTTTGCATCTGCGTATCGAAATACTGGGCCAGATGCGAAGCGAGGTTGTTGATCTGTACGCTCAAATCGCTATTCTGGTTCACCTTAAAACTTAATTCGCTATTGTTAGCATCCAGACGACGGTTCTGCGCTTCTAGCTGGTCGGTCAGGCCGGTAATGTTGCGGTGCAAAAAAGCCGCCAATAGACCCAGGCTGCTCAACAGCACGAGCGGGTTAGCCAGGAGGGGAAGCATCTCAATCGGGGTACGGTCAACCCCGACCAGAGCCGTTACCGTAACTAATACT
Organism: Chloroflexia bacterium; assembly: GCA_038206175.1. GTDB lineage: Bacteria > Chloroflexota > Chloroflexia > Chloroheliales > Chloroheliaceae > 54-19. The sequence continues at coordinate 25,270 of JBBRBE010000036.1, read as the reverse complement.
ACGGTCGAAATCGTCACCACCGTAATCGAACGCAGGTCAGCGATAATAGCCGCCACCATCACCACCAGACCCAGGAGTCCCGAACTTGTTTTTATAAAATCCTGCCGGTCGAGTTCACTGCTTAAACGCACAAAATTAAGCACAAAAACACAAAAGGCCGCCCCAAAGAAGAAAATTAAGGCCTGGGAATAATAACCTAGCTTGCTCAGAGTATAAACCAGAGCGATCAAGCCCGATAACAGAAAAAGAGCCAGGAAAGGTTCGACATTAAGCTGAATCAGGTTGTTTAGCTGGGTCAAAGGCAGGTAAATTGCCAGAAATAGCAGAAAAAACATACACATGCCGTTTAGTAAACCGGAACGGCGTTGTTCTTCGGGCAGAAGTTTGGGGTTAGGAGCCACCAGTCTTTGCCAGCGGCGATGCCAGCGAGAATTGAGCGGCAAAAAGGTTAGCCCTTCCAGCAAACCCACCGCGCTGTCGCTGTCCTTTTTGGCTTGCGAGGTAGCAGCCGGTTTGCGGCGCGGGGCCGGAACCTCATTCTCCAGCTTCCGCCGGGCAATTTCCAAATCTTCGACTGCTTGGAGCAATTGCCGAACAGCTTTGCGCACCTCCCTGCTTTGCTCGGAAAGATTCGGCATAACTCGGATAATGCTCATTACGTCGCTTTGCTGGCTTTTTACATCGCCCACGATTTCTTGCCCGGCCTGGGCCGACCGTTCCACCGCTTCGACAATCGTAACAACAATTGAAGCGGCAGAGCGGCTACTCTGACTCAGTAAAGCGGCCTCGGTATGGCTTTCCCCGCTGGTATCGGACAGGCTGGAAACACTCTCCTGGATTTGCCCCACCACCTGCCGCACTTCTTCGGCAGCATCACGCGAGCGCAAAGCCAGGCGTTGGACTTCCGAGGCAACACTACTAAAGCGGCGCACTCCTTCGCGCCGACCCGCCGCTTCTATAGAAGCATTCAGGGCCAGTAGATTAGTTTCTTCGGCCACTTCGCTGATCGAGCTAACCACCTGGTCAATCTGGCGCGCCTCGCTAGTTAACTCTTCCACGCTATGATTAATTAGTTCCAGATGCTGGTATAGTCGTCCAAAAGAAGCCGCATTAGTTTTAACTTCATCCTCACCCTGGCGAGCCACCAGTACCGCATCCAGGGCGACCTGGCCCGCTTGTCCGGCCAGGCTGTCAATCCGGCGGGCTACCCGGCTTAATTCTTCCAGAGACGACCCGACATCTGACAGAGCTATTTGCTGCTCGTCGGCGTTGTCCAACTGAAGTTCAAAAGAAACTCGCAGGTCGCTCAGGACTTCTTTTAAATCCTGGGCCAACTGGTTGGAATGCTGGCGGCGCAAGTTCAGGGCCTGGGCTGCTTTTTGCAACCCGACGTTACGCCGGGCCAGTCGGTCGAGCAGAGCGACAATGTTCCGCGAGAAAATGATTGAAAGAAGGCAGGTCATGCTTAGAAAAGCGACGGGAGTACGCATCAACACAACATAAAAAGCAAAATCGCTCAGTTCGGTTGATTTGAAGTTTGGCACCAACCAGACGCCGATAGCGGTAAAGACGACCAAACCCAGACCGGTCAGGGTCAGGCTGACTCTAGGTCCAGCTACGATTCCACCCACAAAGCAAGGTAAAGCCAGCAGCATCGCGCTCGAACGCAGGTCGAAAAAAAGCAGTTGAGGATCAGAAGGCGTGGTGATCACATAATAACTCAAGGAAGCTATTGCGCTCAGGCCGTTGATCCAGACGGCCAGGCTTACCTCGCCAGTCTTGCTCAAAGCGTAGGCCAGCAATGCCCCGACCAGAAAGATGCTTACCGAAATTAGAATACGACCAGAACTCCGGTTGACCAAACCAAGCGGGGTGCCAATGCCTAAAACGCTTATTTCGAGCAGCAAGAGGATGTTTAAGACGCGGGCGCGCCGCAGCAAATCGGCCGGCAGGGTTGCGCTGGGTCGCACCAACCAATCGCCCGCCCGGTTAAGCAGACGAAATAAGTTTGCCGAGTTCAGTTCAGTTTTGTTGAGCATCAAGTCTGCAACTAATCTTCTTTATTTATGACAATCTTTATTAGGACAATCTTGAGAGTAAAGAGTAAAAAGTAAAAAGCGGGCAATGGCAGCTACCTTGATTCGGAGTTACCTTAGAGCCTTTAATGTGAGTCTATTATAGCATACCTCTTCACAGCTAGATATACTTTCGGCACTCGTTCGGGTCGGCTAGGCCATTTGACCTATGCTCAAAATAGGCAAGAAGTCGTATAGGAAGTGTAATAGAGATCACACTATTTGCGTCCTGGTGTGGTATAATATTGTTAGGTAAAAATACATAATTACCTAATCTGGTTAGGCAAGACAGGGTCAAAAGGCAAATGTTTCTCGATAGAGCAGCCAGTCTTGTAGCCTTAAGAAGTTATTACAAAAAGGTGAGGATAGTAAAATGCAAACTTATTTCTTGAACGTAGAAGCCTTAGCAGCTTCAAAAATGCAGGACTTCCGGCAAGAAGCCGCTCAGGAACGACTGGTGAAGGAAGCTAAAAATGGTAAGGCTAGCTGGTTGCGCACCCGCCTGGGCAGAAGCCAGAAAGCTCTACATTGGGACGAGGCCAATACTAACATCGCTTCGAGATAAGCCCAATGATAAAGTTAGCGTCTAAGAGTAAGCAGTGGATAAAAGAAATAAAATCCACTGCTTTTTGTATCCAGAATGTTTTGCTACTGGTGAGCAACTTTAATTTCTAGCCCGGACTTTCTAAACTGATATTCTCTTTTGTGACCTTCTTCATATCCAAGATCCACGGCAGCTATGTTATAATTAACAGGAATTATCGGAGCAGAGCCGAGCATTGAGGTGTAACACCTCGACCAATCAATCCACTAGAGCTACTGCATTTTGTCGCAAATAAGGAGTTTGACCGTTGGAAGCTTTTCTTGTTTCGATCATGGCCTGGAGCTGGTTAGTTTACCTGGGGATATTTGCAGTTCTATTTATTGAAACCCTCGGCGCACCTATGCCGGGCCTATCGGCGGCTCTGGTGGGGGCGGCTTTTGCAGGGCAAGGCCGGTTGGAAATCTGGTGGGTAGCCCTGGCGACTATTGCGGGTGGGAGCCTGGGCGGGCTTTGCGGCTACCTTCTAGGGCGGCGCGGCGGGCGACGTCTGTTAGAGCAACACGGTCGCTATGTGCTAATCACGCCGCAACGACTGGCGCAGGGTGAACGGCTTTTTGAAAAACACGGCAACAAAGCCGTTTTATTTAGTCGCTATTTGCCGGTGCTGTGCTTTTTGGTCGGCCCGTTAGCCGGCGTGGTGCGGCAGGCTCCCCGCAAGTTTGCTCTTTTCAATATGCTAAGTATGTGCTTATGGTCAGTTACTCATCTGACCCTGGCTTTTATCTTCGGGCGAAGCCTGGACGTGCTGGTTAGTACGATTAACAATATTGGACTGCTGGCAGTGCTGGCGGTTGCACTGGTGGTCGGCGGCGGATACTTCTGGAAGATACGGCGCAAGCGAACCGATCTTGCCGGGCTGGTGACACCAAAAATCCAGGCTCCGGTTGTACTCAAGACCGATCAGGAACACTAGATTTAATCAGGAAAGTATACAATGGCTCGCTTTGACTTACCGCTAGTACGCGAAGATTGGTTGGTGCTATCAGGGTCGGAATTAGTCAGCCGCATTCAAATAAGTACCCCGGATTGGTACGACTGGTTGCAAAACGCCGCTTCTTTCACCTTTGAAAGTAACCTCGGTACTTTTACGGCCCGCAAAGAACAGGTCAGAGGTAAGGGTTACTGGAAAGCCTACCGTAAAATGGGCGGCAAGCTTTACCAGGTTTATCTGGGTAAAGGTGAAGACCTGACGGTAGAGCGGTTGCAGGAAGCCGCCGGGGTCTTAACCCGGCGCGGTCAAATTCAACCGCTCGATAATCTCGATCTCCCAGACGGCCCGGATGAAGCAATTGAGGACCTTGTAATCGAAGTCGCTCAGCCCTCAGTCCCTGCCCCCAGCACAGCCTTTAGAGAAGCGACTGCGGTTCTTCCAACTCCTGCGGCTACTGGCGATGTTATGCTTACCAAGTTGCATGCCCCAACCAATCACAAAAACCTGATCGCTCGGCCCCGCCTCACCGGGTTGTTGCAACCCGAACGCTACCGTCTGACCTTGATCTCAGCCCCGCCCGGCTTTGGTAAAACTACGCTGGTGGCCGAATGGCTGAACGCTACCGCCTGGGCGCATTGCTGGTTCTCGCTTGACCCTCAGGATAGCGACCCGGTACGCTTCTGGTATTACCTGGCGCAAACTCTGGAAGAAGTTAGTCCCGGCATCAGCCAATCGGTGGCCGATCTTTTTCAAACTTTTTCTACTCCGCAACTGGTCAACCGTCTGGTCAACCAATTGCTAAACCTTTCCAGGCCGGTGGTGCTGGTACTGGACGATTATCATGTGATCAGTTCGGAAGAAATTCATCAGGGTGTGCAGCTTTTGCTCGAACGCCTGCCGGAACAGTTGCACCTGATAGTGACCAGTCGCAGCGATCCGCCTTTCCCACTGGCGAAGATGCGGGTCCGGGGTGAATTAAACGAGTTGCGTACCACCGACCTGCGCTTTACTACCCAGGAAGCTCAATTCTTCCTTAACGAAACGATGGCCTTAAACATTTCCAGCGAACAGCTAAACTTGCTGGAAGAACGTACCGAAGGTTGGATTGCCGGTTTGCAACTGGCGGCTCTGGGTATGCGCGGCCAGGGCAATATCAGTGCCTTCATCAATGCTTTTCGGGGTAGTCATCGCTATGTACTGGACTACCTGGCCGAAGAAGTTCTGGCCTTCCAGAGCGAGGCAGTGCGCAATTTCTTGCTGCAATCTTCGATCTTAGAGCGGATGACGGCTTCGCTAGTCGAAGAAATTACCGGCTGTGAAGATGGGCAAGGAATGTTAGAACAGTTGGAAGGGGCGAACCTGTTTGTAATTGCTCTCGACCAGGAGCGCAGATGGTATCGTTATCACAATCTTTTCGCCGAATATTTGCGAACCCGCTTGCGCCAGGAACAAAGCGAACATCTACCGTTTTTGCATCGCTGGGCCGCCGATTGGTACGAAGAACAGGGGATGTACCCGGAAGCTATCAAGCACAGTTTGCAATCGGCCAGTTTCGACAAAGCCGCCCATCTGATCGAGCAAATTGCTAACGCAGGTTCGCTGGCCGGTGAATGGTTTACCCTGCTTGAATGGCTTAAAGCTATCCCGGATGGAATTATTGTCGAACGGCCCCGCTTAAATCTGCATTACGTCTGGGCCTTGATCAACGGTCAACGGCTGGACCTGGCCGAAGCAAGACTAAGCGAGCTGCTTGCGAAAATTAACCCAACCTCGAACCCAGCCGAAACCGCTAACTTCGGGCCTGGCTCAGAAAACGAACGGGCCGATTTAGGAGCCAACTGGCAAACCGAGTTAGTGGCGACGCGGGCCTGGTTAGCTTTCAATCAGGGTGATATTGTGCAAGCTCTGGAACTTACCCGCGAGGCTCTCAAAGGCCGCGGCGCGAGTCGGGCTTTTTTGCGGCTCAATCTGGTCAATTTGATCGAACAGGCTTATGGTTATACCGACAAAAGCACCCTCGCCCGGATTATGCCGCTAGTAGAAGAACTGGTTGTGTTGAGCCAGCAAGCCAATCAGCCGTACATTACTATTTTCGTCCTCAACATCCTGGCGGCCTGTAAACGGCAACTGGGTTCTAACCGCGAGACTTACCAGATTTGTAGCCAGATTCTGCAACTGCTCACCCAGGACGCGTCGCTGGAGATTTATTCACAACATCTGCTAATTGTCCACGTGGTGCAAGCTTTAGCGGCTTATTATTTGAACTGGTTGGGCCGGGCCGAAATAAATGTTTCCAGGGGCCTGGAACTGGCGCGAAAAAGCCACAACGACGACTACGAGTTTTACTTTCTTTCCTTCATGGCCCGTCTTAAACTGGCCCAAAACGACCAGAAAGCTTTAGCGCAAGTTTTACCTCAGGTGGAAGCCAAAGCCGCCCAGCTTCAATCGAAAAGTCCGATGCTCACGGCAGGGTTGGTGATGTTAGCCCAAATCCACCTGAAGGAGAATAATCTGGCAGCGGCGACAGCCTGGGCCAACCAGCAAGAAATTACGCTCGACGCTAAAATAAGCCTTTCCAGGGAAGGCGAGTACGTGCAACTGGCGCGGGTGTTAGCGGCCCAGGGTTATTTTCAGCAAGCTTTTGATTTGCTAGAACCTTTAATTGATCAAACCTCGAAAACCGAGCGACTCTTTGCGCTGGCGCGGGCTTCGCTGGCTCAGGCAACTATTTTGCGAAGCCTGGGACGACCGAAGGAAGCCCTGACACGTTTGGAACAGGTCTTGAAAATAGCCGAGCCGGAAGGCCTCGTGCGTCTTTTCTTCGATGAAGGACCAACAATGGGGGCTTTGCTCCAAACCTATTTACGCCACAATTTCTTCGCCCAGAATACGCGCCTGATCCGTTTTGTGGAACAGTTGTTACCTCAGCTAGGGCCTGCCGAAAGCGAAGACCGGCCATTGCCGGAAGTAAAAGTAACCGAGCCGGAACGTCCAGCCAACCTTGTACCGCCAGGCCCAAAACCAGCCACACCTGACGTTTTGACCGAACCTTTGAGTGAGCGAGAGTTACAGGTATTAAAGCTGTTGCCAACCAGCCTTAATACCATCGAGATTGCCCGCCATCTGGTGGTAGCTCCCAGCACTGTACGCACTCACGTGCGTAACATTTATGCCAAACTGGGCGTCCAGCGGCGGGTCGCCGCAGTCAGTCAGGCCAGAGAGTTAGGTCTATTGTAATTTTAGCTGGTCTGTCCCGCCGAAAACGCTAAAAGCAAAACCCCCTCTGATTTAGAGGGGGTTTTGCTTTTAGCGCGTTACTCCAGGCTTCTAATGGCCGCAAGCGCGAGCGGTTGATGCTCCTTCGCCCGTATCGAAGGAAGTGCCGCAGGAGCAGGTGGAAACAGCGTTCGGGTTGTGTACGGTAAAACCGCCACCCATCAGGCTATTTACAAAGTCAATTTCGGCTCCTTTAAGATACTGCACGCTGAACTGGTCTACGTATACTTTCAAGCCTTCCTGGTCTGCGATCATATCGCCATCGCGGGTTTCGTTTTCGAGTACCATCTGGTACTGAAACCCACTGCAACCACCTCCGGCTACAAAAACACGCAGCCCCAGGTTTGGGTCGTTCTCTTCTTCGGCTAGAATTTTCTTTAGCTGGCTGGCCGCTTCGTTCGTCAAAGAAATCATTACATCCTCCAAAATCTAAATAAACCTTCTGAATTATCTGGGCTTCTGGCTCTGTTATAGGCCAGTTCGAGGCCGAACGCTATAGCAAAGACTACACCAAATTTATATTTTTATTCATCTCATATACTAGCACACCGCCCGGTCTTTGTCCATAAAATTTTCGTTTGAAACGCCGAATGCCGCCTTTCAAATATACCTCTCTAGCCCTGGATTTGAGTTAAAACAGGGTGGATGCTCACCTGGCGTATACAAATGTAATAGGTGATATGTTACTAAAGTAAACAGTTTGTTACTAATCGCAAACAAATGGTAATACTTCTGTAAGTATTTGGCCGACTCCTCCTGGTATAATCAAAGTGTAATAGGTGTAACTGCTAGCTCTTAAAAATATCCTATTCGGCCCCAAGTAATTATAAACTGATTGGAGACTTAAACTCTGTGACAATCCTTCAACCTATAGATAACCGCTTGCAAGACGCTCGACCGACGGTGGCCGGTTATGCCGTGGGGATCGGCCTGACCAACGAGTGTGATTTGAGTTGCGCTCACTGCTATCGTTCGCAATTAAAACTGGATCGGCTTAGCCTGGAAGATGTCCAACAAATTTGTGGTTCTGTGCCGGTTGCTTCGGTAAACCTGGGCGTCGGCGAAAACGGACTGCACCCTCAGTATCACGAAATCCTGGCCTGGCTCCACGAGCAAAATATTAAAGTAGCGACGACTTCTAACGGCTACAGTATTGAAGTGTTATCCGACGAGGAGTTAAGCCGACTGCACAGCGTCGAGTTTTCGATAGACTTTCCAACTGAGGCTACTCAGGACATGTGGCGGGCGAAGGGGAACTGGCGCAAATGTTGGGATGGGGTAGCCCGTTGTCAGCGTCTGGGCGTGCGTGTATCGGTGGTCGCCGTGATGATGAGTACAAACTATAACAAACTCGTAGAATTGTCCCGCGTGACTTCGGCACAGGGCGTAAATTTTCGCTTTAATCTGTATCAGCCAGTTACAGGCGATAGCTTTAGTATGTCCTATCAACAACTCTGGGATGGCTTGCTGGCTCTTTTCGAGGAAACCGAAATTGTGGCCGTCAGCGAACCACTGGTTAATGCTCTCTTGAATTTCCCCCGGCCTACCCACGGGTCGCCCTGCGGCCAGACCAGCCTGCGAACTCTCCCCAACCGGCTAGTTTCACCCTGTACCTACTGGCCGACCGCCGGTAGCCGCCTGGAAGACCTTTACACCCGCCAGGAAGCTATTTTTGAAACGCCCGCCTTCGAGGAGGCCCGCGAAGTGCCACTGGCCTGTCGCGGTTGCTCGCTGGTCGAACAATGCGGCGGCGGTTGCGCCAGTCGCCGCAAACTGCGCGGCATGGCCGACCAGCCGGACGAGTTCTGCCCGATTGCTCGCAAAGATTGGTCAATGCTGGCCCGGATCGGTCAATTAAGCTGGCGGGCGGCTCCCTTCAAAGATATACCGAAAGCCGGTAACGCCTGTACCTTCGTCGTGCAGAGCCGCCAGGCGGGTCATTAACTTTTTAGACTTTTAGATAAGAAGCGAAAAAGCGGAAAGCGAAAAGGAGATTTTACCGATGGCACTTAACACGAACCGCCTGGCTGCCCGGCCCTGGCTACCCATAGTAATTGCGATAGTCCTGACCGCTCTACGGTTGTGGGTTGGCTACAACTGGTTTACCGAACTTGGCTGGAAACTGCCCTGGAAAGACGCCGGAGGCTTTGGCTGTGATGCCTACCGCTTTAACGCCGCGCCCGGTCAAGAACTGCACGGTTTGTGCGATTGGATGCAGCGCGAAGTAGACCATCCGGCAGTCAGTTTGTACGGTGATTTTGTTAAAAACGTGGTTATTCCTAATTTTGGCTTTTTTGCCTGGCTGTCGATCTTGACCGAATTCTTTATTACCTTTAGTTTGATCTTTGGCTTCCTGACCCGCCTGGGTGGCCTGGTCGGGACGCTCTGGGCGATCAGCCTTTTAATTGGCCTGGTGGCCGTACCGGGCGAGTCCTGGACGCTGTACGTATTCTCTTACATTCTGCCGAGCCTGGTTTTTGCCGTTATCGGGGCGCGTAATCAGTTTTCGGTGGATGCGCTATTAGGTAAGAACTACGAACGCTGGGCCGATAACAACCGCTTTGGGCGTCTGTTAAAATTAATAAGCGGAGCGCGACCGGGGAGTGCCGGGGTAATTTAAGACTTGGGAGCGGTTTAGATTTGAAAAAGAAGCTATAATGGATCAAGCGGAGTTATTTCAGGTCTTACGCGGTTATCAGCCTGCCGCCCTCGTGATCGGGCTGGTCGAGTTGGACGTATGCGGCGGACTGACCGCTTATTCAGGGGGTGTGACGGCTGCCGAGTTAGCCAGGAGTATGCACCTGGAAGAGCGACCTCTGGCAGCGTTACTGGCGGCGGCGGCGGCCCTGGGTATCCTCCTGCACCGGGAAGGCTCCTACTCTAACACCGCCCTCAGTAGCGGTCTCCTGGTCAAAGGCGCACCGGGTTACATTGGCAATCAGGTTCGCACCCAGGTTGATCAATACCGGGGTTGGCTGGATTTAGCCCGCACGGTGCGAGATGGCCGTCCGGTTCTGCCCAATCTACAGGCGGACGTCGAGGGCGACCCGGCTCTGCGGCGGCTGATTTTAGGGCTGCACAGTGGCGGCCAGAGCCTTTTGCCCCGGCTTACTCCGCTCCTTGCGCCTTACTTGAGTCAGGCAACGCACCTGTTAGATCTCGGTAGCGGGGCGGGTACTTTTGGAGTCGGCTGGGCCGAACAATATTCCCGGCTAGAAGTTACTTTGCTTGATAGGCCAGGCGTGATCGAGCTTGCCCGCGAAGTAACCGCGACCAGTCCGGCCCGGTCTCGCCTCCATTTCTGGCCGACCGACTATCGGTCGGCCCGGTTGGAAGTGGCAGCTTTTGACCTGATTTTGTTTTTCCAGGTTTTGCGGACCGAACCACCTGCGGTTATCCGGCCTCTGCTGGCTCAGGCGGCCCAGGCTCTCAGGCCGGGCGGTCATCTGGCTATCTACGATACCCGCCTGGAAAATGACCGAACCGGGCCACTGGATAACGTCTTTCAAAACCTGGCTATGACGCTCATGTACGAACAGGGGGGACTTTTCACCCGGCTTGAGCTAACGGACTGGTTGGCCGAAGTGGGGCTGGAGCTTATCGAAAGTTGGCCGGTCGAGGCGGCGCGGCCAATGACGCTGTATTTAGCCGGGCGATCCACCGAGAGGACAGCAAATTAAAGAATGCAAGACCAGGACAAAGACAAGAACGACCCGCCGTACCGCACGCTCGAAAGTCGCTATCTATTTCAGAGCGGCTGGCGTAGTTTTCGCGAAGATCGGGTAGACATCGGCGACGGGCGCGAAATAACCTACACTTACGCCGAAACGCCCCAGGCGGTCTTTGTAGTGCCACTGACCGAGGATGGTCAGATTGTCTTGATCCGGCAATATCGTTACCCGGTGCGGGACTGGGTGTTAGAAGTTCCTGCCGGTTCGCTTTCCCATCCCCAGGAAGACCCGGCCACCACCGCCCGGCGCGAATTGCGGGAGGAGATCGGCGGTGAATGTAGCGAACTGCTGCCCCTGGCGCGTTTCTACAGCAGTTCCGCTCATATCAATCTTTATAGCCACATCTTCCTGGCGGTCGGGGTGCGCCTGGAACTCGAAACGCAGCTTGAAGAAACCGAACTTTTGCAGCGGGTCGTGCGGCCCGCTCAGGAAGTGCTGGCTCTGGCTCATGGGGGCGGGATCAGCGAAGGTCAGAGTGCCTACGCCGTTTTGTTGGCCGAACCTCATATTTTAAGCCGCCAGAACGACCGATGGATCAAATAAGCCAGCCTTAAAAAATGGAAAATTCTAAGCCTAAGCCTAAAATTGAAGTCAGTCTGATTATTCCCGTCTACAACGAAGTAACGAATATCGGACGAGTAATAGCCGAGGCCCGCGCTTTGCCCTCGGACGAACGCTACAGCCTGGAAATCCTGGTGGTAGATGGCGGTAGCAGCGACGGCACGACCCACGCGGCGGTCGAAGCCGGAGCCAGGGTCGTGCAGCAACGCGGGCGCGGTTACGGGGCGGCTTGCTATACTGGCTTCGAGGAAGCCCCCACTGCCGCCCTTCTGATTTACCTCGACGGCGATTATAGCGATCCTCCCGGCGCAATCCCGGCCCTTCTCGAACCTTTACTGAGCGGCAGGGCCGATCTTGTACTTGGCTCTCGAACGCTAGGCCAATTCGAGCGGGGAGCCTTACCACGCCACGCCGTGCTGGGCAATCGGCTGATCGTCGGGCTGATCAACCGGCTATACAAAGCTCGTTATAGCGATTTACCTTCTTTCAAAGCTCTGCGGCGGGAGAAGTTAGCGGGCTTTGGGATGCGCGAAATGACTTACGGCTGGACGACCGAGCTATTGGTGAAAGCGGCCCGGTCGGGCTGTCGAACCGTCGAAGTGCCGATAAATTACCGGCGGCGGGGAGGCGACCAGTCTAAAGTGAGCGGCACGCTAAAAGGTACTGTCAAAGCGACTTACTTTTTGTTCAAAGCCACGTTGGGATATGTTGGTTGGAAGCCGGATTAAAGCGACGAACCTCAAGCTCTTAAAACATAAGACTTTCGCTTCAAATAGATGTAAGCTGGCGAAAGCCCGGCCTTCAGCCTAAGTACCGCTCGTCACAAGAAAGGTACAGTTTTGGAAATACTTCTGAATTATGATAACTGTTTAGACTGTCACGCCCTGTCATTCTTCGCTACGCTCAGAATGACAGGGCGTGATATGGCACGACCGGACGAGGCTGTCTGAAATAGTTAAGAATTACGTACCTTTCCAGTGACGCACGGTACTAAGCTTCTGAAAGAAGCCAGAGTACGTCATACGGACTCATTTCCAGTTCGAGCAAACCTGTCGCCTCCAGCGAGTAGGTTTTGTGGCTAAACAGGTCGGTCAGGACGCTAGAGGTGAAACCGTAGTCCTTAATCGGCAGGCGCAGGGTCAGGGTCTGGTCGGAGACGTTATGCAGAGCCAGCACGCGCTCCTGGCCGTCGGTGGCGGTGCGGAGAAGGGCAAAAACGGCCTCGGCCTCGGAAGGCGTGGTAAGCACGGTCTGGCGGGCGTTGGGGTGGAAGGCCGGGCGGGCAACCCGCAGGCGGAGCAACCCCAGGTAGCGTTCAAACACGCGGGCGGTATGGCTGGTGGAGTCGGCCAGGCGTGCTTCTAGCTCCGAAATATCCAGCTTCTCGCGGTTGAGCGTGCGGTTACGCCCGGTCTGCACGAAACCAGCCTGCCAGTTGGGCGAACCCAGCAGAGAATGAAAGTAGATGCCCGGCACACCCGCCATTGCCGTCATAATCGCTTGCGAAACCATAAAGCGGTCGAGGCGCGTTTCTGCCGTTTCGGCAGAGTCAAAGGGATTGGAAAGAGCATCGAAATAGGTAATGTTTAGCTCGTATGGCGATTGGGTGCCGTCCGGGTTATTTTTATAGGAAACTTTGCCGCCGTGGGCCAGGGTGCGCTCGGCCAGCAGATTGACGCCTTCCTCGCCGATAATATCGCGGGCCGGGACGACCCCGATTCCGTCGTGCGAAGCCAGGAAGTTGAAAAAAGTAGTCGTATCGGACAGCTTTTCCAGGCCCGCCGCCCATTCGCGCAGGTACCGGGCCTGGCCGGTCGCCAGGGCGTGCAGCACGAGGGGGACAAGTGGGAACTGGTAAACCAGTTGAGCTTCGTTCGTGCCATCGCCAAAGTATGAGATGTTGTCACGGTGCGGCACGTTCGTTTCGGTTATGAGAATGGTATTTGGGGCGCATTCGTTCAGGACTGCCCGCAGAATCTGGACGACTGCATGGGTCTGGGGCAGGTGAATAGAACTCGTCCCGACTTCCTTCCACAAATAACCGATGGCATCCAGGCGGATCAAGTCGGCTCCCTGGCTGACATAAAAGAGCAGCAACCGGGCGATTTGCAGGAGCATCTCCGGGTTGGCGAAATTCAGGTCAATCTGGTCGGGGCTAAAGGTCGTCCAGAGGTATTTTTCGCCCTCGGCAGTCTGGAAGCGGGTCAGCAGCGGCAGAGCGCGAGGCCGCGTCACGCCGGAAAGGTCGAGATTGGGGTCTGTCACCAGGAAGTAATCGCGGTAAGGAGCCTCGCCCCGCAGAAAACCCTGGAACCATTCGCTACTGGCTGAAATATGGTTGATTACCCCGTCGAACATGAGGCGGAAATCGCCGTGCAGAGCGCGAACATCCTCCCAGGTGCCGAGCGCAGAGTCTACCTGCCAGTAATCTATCACCGAGAAACCATCGTCGGAAGTATACGGATAAAAAGGTAAGATATGGACGGTATTGATCACCCCGGCCAGGTGGCGGTTGAGCCAGCCATGCAAAGTTTGCAAAGGCGTACCTGGCCCACCCTGCAACTGGTCGCCGTAGGTGATCAGCAGCACGTCGCGCTCGGTTACACGTTGGGCCGGAGGTAAGAGCGGTAGCCGATCTTTGAGATAGGCGTACTGGCCGATTATTTCTTGCAGCCGTTCGTAGGTCTCTTGCCAGACGGCGGAACCGTAGACAAATTCAAGTTGTTGGCGCATTCTGGCTGTTCTCCTTACTGGCCCCGCTCATCTTCGGCCCAATCCTTGTGCTTGCGGTTGCCCACATTCACCGCTTCTACTCCTACAGCCTTGCAGGGCCGACCGTAAATAAGACCGGCCCTGGCAAAAGCGGCAGTAGCACTAGCAGTGAGGTTTAGCTCCTGACCCCGGCCCGGATCAGTTTCTCGGCAGCGATTTTGCCGCTCTGAACGGCTCCTTCCATCGAGTCGTAGAAACGCTGGTGAGTGTAGCCACCGGCCAACCACAGGTTCTCGACCGGGGTTTCCTGGGTGGGCCGATACTGGTCGATGTTGACGCCGGGATAGTAGACCGATGAAGGAATACGCACCACGACGGCCTTTTCGATCTGAGCGTCTTTGGCCGTTTCAGGAAAGACCGATTTCAAGTTGCCCCAAACCGTCTCGATAATCTCGGCATCGGTCTTCTTGATCAAATCTTTGGCCGGGGCCACGCAACAATGGAACCGGCTTTTGCCTTCATAAGCATAATCCGGCGTCGTATTGCCCATATCGGCATAAACCGGGATGAAGCCGTCCGGCCCGAAAAGCAGATTATCCACGTAACTCACCTGGCGGTCAACCCAGATTTGCACGCTGATCACCGGCACGCTCTGGATATTCCGCAGTTTGGCAAAGAACGGTTCTTCGTTATAGAGCGTTTCGGGAATCAACTTTTTGAGATTGTGGATCGGCAGGGCAAACAGGTAATAGTCCGCTTGCAGCCGTTCGCCATCCTCCAGCACCAATCCCTCGATTTTGTGGTGGTCGGCTGAGTCCAGGCAGACCTCGCGTACTTTCGCCTCGGTGCGAACGACGCCACCCTTGCCGCGCACATAATCGGCTATCGGGCCGGTCAGGAGGTCGGTGGGCGAACCTTTCAGCAAACCCATCCGGCTGGCGTGGTTTTTCCGCAGGAAGATGCCGATCACATCCAGCACAATCTTAGCCGAAATTTCGTCCGGCGGCAAGAACTTGAGAGCCAGAGCCATCGGCAAAAACATCTTCTTGAGCATGCGCCTGGAAATACCCCAGCGTTCGTGCCACTGCTCGTAGGTAAATTTGTCCTGGCTGGCGTAATATTTAGCCGTGCCAAAAAGCATCGGCCCCAGAGCCTTGACCAGAGTTAGCCGCTCGGCCAGCGTAAAGTAGCGGTTCTTGAAGGCGGCAGGCAAGAGGTGAAAAGGGCTGGGCAGGTTGACGGTCGCAAAGGAAAAGCGTTCGCCCTCGGCCAGGGTATAGGTTAATTCGTGCTTCTTCCAGGAAATATTGTCGTAAGTGCCAAGCTCACGCATGAGATTATAAATTTCTTCGTAGGCACCAAAGAAAGCGTGCAAGCCGGTCTCGATCCAATCACCCTCGGCGTCTTTCCAGGCCGAAACTTTGCCGCCCAGAACGGGCCGCTTCTCCAAAAGCGTCACCTGAAAACCGGCGTCCACCAGGTATTTCGAGGCAGTCAGCCCGGCCAGGCCACCCCCTACCACGATCACGCTGGGCTTGCCGTCTCCACCCGCCCGTTCCTGGCCCGCGTCTACTCGCTCTAGCATCTCCATGTGCTAATCTTTCCTTTCTAAGGGTCGCCTCCTTAAATCCAGAACCCGGACTGATAGTAACGACGGGCATCGCTACTACAGACAGGTTTTAGACTTAAGAGATAAATCAAGCGACCAGGCTTGTCCGTTCCCGATCCTCTATCCCAAACGAGGTCGGCTTACGACTTGAAACAAATCATATTTTTCACAAAGCACTTGTATTATACCCGACCAACCCGGCAGTAGTGTGGGTAAGCGGTAAGGAAGCCGTGAATGTAGCGTTTAGCCTTTTGCCAGATCAGCCCAGTTGCCCTTCACCTGCCGGAAAACTACCCGTTACAAAACCGAGCGTTTGTAGTAAAATAGCCTGGCTTCTCCTGAAGATTCTTCTTTCAAAATTATATTATGCGTGTGCCTCCTCTTGCAGGGCGGTTGCAAAGTCGAGATGTCATTCTGTCACGCCCTGCGGGTGTGAGCGACGTTAAAGTAGGTCTTGAATACCTACAATCTAAGCGAAGAATCTTCTTGACTAAGCAAGATCGAGGTAGCCCAAGAATATTCTTCGCTTCGCTCACACCCGCAGGGCGTGACAGAGGGCAAAATTCTGACTTTGCAACCGCCCTGCCTCCTCTTGCTTAACTTTTGGTTTGTTACTAGAAGGGACTTATCGGCATTCTCCTATGAATTTTATTAGTTCCATCCGGCAAAGATTTAGCCGCACAGGGTTTACTCTGGTAGTTTTACTTGGGTTGCAACTGACGCTGGGCCTGTTTAGCGGAATGCGACCGGCCTACTCCGCCGGGCCGAGCTTTGTCCAGACGCAAGGCGACCGACTGACCCTTAACGGCCAACCTATCGTCCTGAAGGGTAGTAATTTCTATCCGTTGGGTAATTCTTTTGCGAACATGTGGAAGTTCTGGGACGCCCAAAAAGTACGCGAGGGGCTGGAAGCCTCGGCTCGGTTGGGCAATAACGCCGTGCGGGTGATGATTCCTTTTACTTCGGAACATGGCTGGACTGATCCCGGCACCGGCGCGGTCGTGCCGGAAAGCCTGAATCAGTTACGCCAGTTTTTGCAGATTGCAGGCGAACTTAATTTACGAGCTATCGTTACGCTGTTTGATTTTGCGGCTTTTCCCCAGGCCGGCAGTAGTGAAGCGTTTCGTCAGGGCCGTTACGCCCAGGATATTGTGACGGCTTTCAAGGACGACGACCGCATTCTGGCCTGGGATCTCCACAACGAGCCGGACAATTACACGCCCTGGTCGAACGAGGATAACGCAGAACCGGCCCTGGCCTGGCTGGGCCGCATGCGCCAGTATGTGCGCGGCCTCGACCCGAACCACCTGATTACCATCGGGGTAGGACGGCGAGAAAGCCATTACAAACGAGGCGCGGAAGGTTTTAGCACGCTCGACCTGAGCGATTTTGTTTCCTACCACTCTTACAACGCCGATGCCTTGCCGGAAGAACTCTACGAACTTCAAGAAAGAACCGGCAGAGCCAGGCCGATTATCCTGGAAGAATTAGGCTGGCCGACCGGTCCGGTTTTCGCGCCTGACTTTACCGAGGCCAGCCAGCTTGAGAAATACAAAAAGACCCTCAAAGCCGCCAAAGACCACAACCTCTCCGGGGCCTTTCAGTGGATGCTCTACGATGCCGAGGCGGTCGGAGTGCCGCCCTGGGACGACATTGGCAATCATTACGGGCTGATCATGCACAACGGGACGCTCAAACCGGCAGCCCAGGTCTGGCAGAACGATTGGACGGCCACGCCGCTTCCGGCTCCCGCAACTGTCACAAATTTGAGCCTGACAAATGTGCCGCCACGAGAGAATCCGCCGCATTATTTTTCCCAGACGGATCATTACATCGGTACGCCTCTGTGGGAGTTGTGGCGGCGGGTGGGCAGCACCGAAGTTTTTGGCTATCCTCTGACCGATACTTTCCTGGCCGAAGATGTTCCCGGCGGGCGACACGATGCCCTGAACGACCTGAACAAAACCCCCATTTACCAGTATTACGAGAAAGGTCGCTTCGAGTATCACCCCGAACGACGCGCCTGGCCCAAATACAAAGGGTTAGAAGGTCTCGACCGCTACTTCTACCTGGTGGATTTCGGCGATGTCGGTAAAGAACTGGCCGCCGCCCGTGGTTACAGATTTGAATCGGCTTCCCGGCTAAACGAAAGCGAGACTTACCAGTGGTTCAGCCAGACGAGTCACTCTTTGCAAGAGCCATTTCTGACTTACTGGCGGCAGCACTACGGCAACCGCCTGTTTGGTGCGCCGATCAGCGAACCGTTCGAGGAAGCCAACCCAGAAACCGGGCAGCGTCGGCTCGTCCAATATTTCGAGAAAACCCGGCTGGAATACCGGCCCGAATACGCCCCGACCCGTTCGGCGGTAGTGGTCGGCAACGCCGGAGCCGAACTTATCAAAGCGAAGGGTTGGATTGACCAGGCCAATCTGGACTACAGCCCACCCGCGCCTCCGTCCGGCTCCACCGGAAGCAATTTCCAGGCTAATCCTCCTGGCTTCGCCGACCCTGCCTTTGAAACGGTCTGGCGACGCACCGATGCCCCGGTCGCCGATGGCGCGGTCTCGCGCACCTGGCTCTGGGGCCAAAAACCTCTGGCAACTGTCCGCGAACCTTATGCCGAAGCCCCTGGCGGTAGTCGTCTGGTGCAGTATTTCGACAAAAGCCGCATGGAACTGACCGATCCGGCCAGCGACCGGGGCAGCAAGTGGTTCGTCACCAACGGCCTCCTCGTGCGCGAGATGATTACAGGCCGGGTGCAGACCGGCAATAACTCGTTCGAGCCTTTTAATCCGGCAGCGATTCCTCTGGCGGGTGATCCTGCCGGGTCTAACCCGGACGCGCCGACTTACGCCAGCCTTGCCAACCTGACCGGCCCGGCGGCAGACCAAACCGGCCAGGCTGTCACCGCGTTTCTGGTCAAAGACGGTTCGCTGGCTCCGCTTCCGGCGAACCTGGCGGGCCGGGCCAGGCTGGTAACTTTCAATTCTGCCAGTGGTCACAACATTGGCGGAGTCTTCTGGTCGTTTCTGACCGGCACACGCGGCCCGGTAGTCGAAGGCGGCCAGACCGTGATCGGCGACCCGGTAGACTGGCTCTTTTCGACCGGGCTACCGATCACCGAGCCGTACTGGATGCGGGCGAAGGTCGGCGGAGTTGAACAGGAAATTCTGGTGCAGGCTTTCGAGCGGCGCGTCCTGACCTATACTCCGGCCAACCCCCCGGCCTTTCAGGTCGAAATGGGCAACGTGGGCGGGCATTACCTGACCTGGCGTTACCCTGGCGGCGGGGCCGCCCCTGCCTCTGTTGAACAAGTTCAGGCCCCCGACGCAGCCACCCGTGCCGCCCTCGATGGAGCCGGACGGCTGGCCTATCGCCAGCTTGGGCCAACTTCCTTTTACAAATTCGGCCCGGCAGCGCAAGCCGACTCGGCTCCGGCCCTGCCCGGTGCGGTCGGGGGGGCCGGGACACCCTTGCCGGGGCCAGGGTTGGTCTATACTTCGACCGAAAGTAGCGGACGGCAGGCGATCCACCTCAACGATTTGCAGGGCCGCAACCGGCTAGGAGCTTACGGCTTGAGCGGTGCGCTCAGTCCCGATGGCGGCTGGCTGGCTTTTGTGCAATATAGCGAGAGCGAACGAGCCGACCTTTATCTTCAAAACGGGGACAGCCCGGTCCAGGTCGTCGCCCGCGACGTCCTTCCGGCGGTAGCGTGGTCGGCGGACGGCCAAAAACTGGCTTTTTACTTCAAGGACGTCAACCGGGTGCGGCTGGCCGTCCGCGAAAACGGGGTGGTGCGGGTGCTGGGCCAAACGCCGCCCGATACTCTGGCCGATGGGCCGTTCTTCTCACCGGACGGTCGGTGGCTGGCTTTCACCCGCATGCACCTGACCCCGGACGAGCGCGGCCCGCGCATTGATGCCTCGGAAGTGCGGGTGATCAACCTTGCTACGGGCGAGGAACGGCTGGTGGCCGACCGCGCAAGCCAACCGGCCTGGGCCGCCGATGGCTCCGCTTTGGCCTGGCTCGGCTGGAACGAGGGAGGTCTGTGGCGGGCTTCCTGGCAAAATGAGCAGGCCGGGCCGGGGCAACGGTTGAGCCAGGCTCTCGGCTGCGAAGCGGAGTGTGCCAACGTAGGACGACCGGCCTTTTCGCCTGACAGTCGCTGGCTGGCCTTTACCGGCCCGGCCCACAACTTGCTGGCCGTAAGCCCGCAGGGTGGCCCGGTCTACCGCCTGACCAATCCGCCTACCGACTCTTTGCAAGGCGCAACCGACCCGATATGGGTCAAGAACTAAACTTATCGCGAGTGTAAATATTTGCCCGCGATTGCCAGTTAAAACGACAGGAGAAGCCGCACATTTGCTATGGATGAAACACTAAATTTGCGGGTGCTGACTTTTAACGCCTGGGGCGTGCCGCTCTTTGCGACCGATCGAACCGCACGTTTCGAGGCTATAGGCCGGGCGATTAAAGACCTGGAACCCGATCTGGTGGGTCTGCAAGAAGCCTGGACTGCCGCCGACCGAGCAACCCTCTTGCAAAACCTGGCTGGAAGTGGCCTGAACTACCGCCACTATTTTCGGTCGGGCGTGCAGGGAAGCGGGCTACTGGTGTTATCGCGTTACCCTCTGGCCGAGGTGGATTTTCGGCGGTTCCGCCTGACCAGCCGCCCGCAAAACCTGCTCACGCAGCCGGAACTTCTGGGTGGTAAAGGGATCGCCCTGGCGCGGCTCGAAACGCCGCTGGGCTTCCTCGACCTGTACAACCTGCACACAATTGCCCAGTACAGGCCGGACGAACGCGACATCTATCGGGTGCATCGGGCCGCCAGCGTTTACGAGTGCGCCCGCTTCGTGGCCGGACATTCGGGCGGGCAACGACCGGCGATTGTGCTGGGCGATTTCAATATGCGGCCCGACCAACTCCCCTACGGTCTGTTGATGGATTTGTTGCCGCTAACCGATTGCTGGGCCAGTTTGCACCCGTCTGACCAGGGCGCGACCTACGCGGCCACGAATCCTTACACCGGCAGCGAGGGCGGGCCGGACAAGCGGCTGGACTATATGTTTGTCCAGGATGGGCCAGGGCAACATCTCCACCCCGTCAAGAGCGAGATTGTGCTGAAAGAAACCGATTTACCGCCCGCGTCGGATTTCCCCGTCCCGCGCCCTAAAAGCTTTTCCGACCATTATGGTCTCCTGACCCACCTGACCCTATCTCCGGCGGAAGCGTCTGGCCCCTCAGCGCAACCCGGTCTACGGCAAGACGCTCTAGCGCGGGAAGCCTTGCAAAAACTTCTTTTTACACTTGAACAAGGACTGGCCGAAGCTCAGGGGCGGCGAAAAGGGCATCTTTCGAGCGCGATAGCCGCCACAATCGGCGGCTTTGGTAGGCTAAGGGCAACGCGAGGCTCTAAAGCGGGTCTGGCAAAGCTAGGTCTTGCAACCGGGGCCGTCCTGTTGCGGGCCTGGGTCGCTTTGCAGGCTGGTCAAGCTCTTTTAAGTTTGCCCGAAGAAATTCAGGCTTTCCAGGCTTTGAGCGAAGAAGTGAAGATACTGCTGACCCGAACCCAGCCCTAGCCATCTTTAAGGATTAGAACTCGCCGCTCTATTTCATTTCAAAGGCGGCAGCAACACCAGTTGTCGCTCCGGGAACAGGTTGGGACTATCGAGGCGGTTTTGCAGCAGACTAAACTCGTAAGCCCGCGTGAGGCCGACGAGGGGAAAATCCTGGGGATTGGCCGGGTTGGAGCGGCGCACAGTCAGGAAAACGGCCCAATCGCCGTCGCCCGCCGCCTTGAAGACTTCGGCCCCGACATCCACTCCTGCCCCATCGAGCCGAGCCTGAGCTTTGCGGGTAGTCGGGTCGAAATCGAACTCGACCTGATGAGGTGCAGTACCGCCGGGCAGAGCAATGGAATAAGTGCCAAAATGCCCGTTGGGATGCGTACCCCAGGGCCGACGATACACATCCATCGTCACTATGTAGCTACCCGCCGTACTTGCCGAGACTGGCGGAGCCAGCACCTCGAAGGAACTTAACAGGCGGTTGCCGTCCTGCCGGGTGCGGCCTTTGAGCAGAGTGGCCGCGCCCAACCCGGTCAGCCCCGGCCCATATTGTGAGTCGTAGTTCGTCAGTTCGGCCCGGTCGAGGTAGAGGATCTGGCCGGGGGCCGGTTCGAGCCGGATTGTACCGCCCACGGCCAGCCGATTGCTCCGCCAGCGACTGAGGCCACCGGGTAGGCTGACTTTTTGCCCATCAATCGTAATTTCTTGCGGCCCAAAACTACTCAGCAGCAAGCTAACCTGACCTTCTCCGCTCAGGCTCGACCCTTTGCCGGGCAGGTCTTTGTTAAAGCGCAGCCCGTCTTTTTCGACATTGAGTTCAAACCCGCTTTTTATTTCCTGGTAGGACGCTAGTTTAGGGTCGCGGGCCAGGTCGTAGGCGGCGATTAAGGTTTCGCGGCGGCGGTAGAATTTGAGGTCGTAGCCGCTCCAGACTTCATCTGCCGCCTCAAAGCCATAAAGGGCGGGGTTTTCGTCGGCGGCAAAAAGCCCGGCGGCGACGGGCCGACCGGCAGGCGGTGGGTTCAGAAAGCGATAGCCCGCCCGGTCGCTGCCGAACAGGGCGTGACCGTCGCGGCGAAGCATGGTCTGGAAGAGTTCGATCAGGGTCGGTTGCAAGCGACGGTAATCGCTAACCATCACGTCGGCTCCGACTGGTAGTCCGGCGTAAGCCTGACGCATCCAGGGGTCGGGCGTCAGTTCATAGACGCGGATGCGGTCGGGCAAGAACTCTTTCACCAGGCGCACCTGGGGCGTTTTGCTCAGGCGGGCTTCGATTTTAGCCCAGCCTCCCGGCGGTAGCGGCGTGTTTTCGTCGTCCAGGTGGAAAATCAGCCAGCGTACCCCGATGCCCTGGAAAGCCGCCAGACCCTCTTTAGAAGGAAACTCGTTAATCAGCCGAGCCAGGTCGCCCTGCACCGGCGGCATATAACCTAATACTCCGCCGACCTGGGGCTGCCAGTGAAAAGTCGAATAATAATCGCGGATCGAGGGTGGGTTGGCCGGGTCTGCCGGAGCGGGTAGTTCCAGCACGACCCCGGCCTGGGCGGGTTCGGCCAGCCAGCGATAAACTTGAGGCGGGTTCGGCAAGATGTTCGGGTTGATATAGCTGATATCGTAGCGGGACTCCCACAAAACCCCTGCCGTCAGCAGTACCGCCAGCACGCCGCCCAGCACGCTTGAACGGCTGAGGTGGCGCGGGCCAAAGCGTAGCGCGGAGCGAGAATCCTGCCAGCGAACCAGCAGACGACCGAGCCAGGCGACGCCAAAACCGCTCAAAACGGCCACGGCCAGCAGCACAAACAAGCTGTAGCGCAGTGCCGCCCGTAACCCGATCCAGCCCGGCACGTATTGATAAAACAGGCGGTAAAGGCCGGGTATTTCCAGCCCTTTGAGCCGTAAAGTCCAACCAAAACTCATTTCCAGCGCAAACAAACCGATCACCACCCAGACCCAGCGCTCCCACCGCCGGGGCTGAGTGCTGGCCGAGGACAAGCTTTCCGAGGTCGGGGTAGCATCAGGAGAGAGGGCCTTGCGCCGTCTGATTTTAGTCCAGAGCCACAGGCCGAGCGGCCCGACTAGCCCAACCAGAGCCAGAAGGTAAGCCAGGCCACCCGGAAAGAGTACCCGTTCGCCGCCCGTCCCGGTGAAGCGGGCCAGAGCCTTACCCCACAAAAGGTTATTCGGGCTGGCTCCCAGATAGAAACGGTAGTTGGCCGAAAACTGCTCGACCTCGCGGGTGGTGCGTTCGGCACTCTGCTCGGCCACCACTGCCGCATAAGGCAAAAGCGTCGGCAAAATCAACAGCCCGGCCAGCAGAGCCGCCGCACCCAGCCGGACCAAAAAAGCCGGACTCGGCCAGCGTCGCTCGAAGGCGTAGATACAGAGCAGGTAAAGGGCCAGCACCGGCAGAATATAAAAGAAATAGTAGAAGCTGGACAGGGCGTTGAGGGTGAAGAAAAAGGCAAAGGCCAGCGTAGCGGGCCAACCCTGCCCGATCTGACGTCGCCAGGATTGGCCCTTACTGGCCGTATCGAAGAGGATCATGCGGCGCAGGAAAAGGAGGCACAGGGGAATCCACTGGGTCGAAAGCAAATTAAGTTGAGATAGCCGCCCGACCCGGTAAGAAGCAAAAGCGAAAATCAGGCCCGCTACCAATCCACCGGCCCGGCTACCGCTAACTTCTTTGACCAGCAGGTAAGTAGCCCAACCGCTCAGGGCGAACGAGAAGAGCGTGAGCAGATTGTAGCTCAACACGAGATTACCGGTCAGAAGATAAACCGGCATAGCCTGCAAAGCCTGGGCCAGCAGGTGATCGGTGTAGGCTATAGTGTTGATATAAGGATAGAACAGGTTGCCGTTGAAAAGATTAGCCGGGTCGGTAGTCAGGGCGTGAATGTCCCAACCGATAGACCAGATTTGGGCCAGGCCGTCACCCTCGTTGGTGGTAG
The DNA here is from genome assembly GCA_038206175.1 of Chloroflexia bacterium. Classification (GTDB taxonomy): domain Bacteria; phylum Chloroflexota; class Chloroflexia; order Chloroheliales; family Chloroheliaceae; genus 54-19. The sequence goes on along the minus strand of JBBRBE010000036.1, from coordinate 1,253 downwards.
AAGAAGCCAGGTAGCCCGAAAGCGGCCACAACAAAACGAACGAAACAACCAGGAAGAAAAGAAACACCGCCAGGTCTGGCCCCCAGCGTCGCCAGCGCGAAGGGCGGGAGGCGACGGGAGGCGTTGGTGCAACCTCGGTTGAGGGGGAGGCGGAGGGGCGGATTAAATCACTCAATTCTAAAGTAGGCCAGTAATTAATGAACCAGGCCGCGCTTGGAAGCAAAGAGTGCGGCGTGGGTGCGGCCCGGCAGGTTTAGCTTGTTGAGAATACTCGAAACGTGCGCTTTGACCGTTTTCTCGCTCACGCTGATTTTATAAGCTATTTCCTTGTTGCTCATGCCCAGACCCAACAGGCTCAAAACCTCGCGTTCGCGTTCGGTCAGTTCGTCGAACGGCTCGAACTCTTTAGCGGGAGCGACTACTTCGTGCATCAACTTCTTGGCGACTTCAGGATGCAATTGGACTTCGCCACGCTCCGCCGCCAGCACAGCCTTGACCAGATCGTTGGGCTGTACATCTTTGAGCAGATAGCCGGTGGCTCCGCTCCGAATGGCCGTGAAAACTTTCTCGTCGTCGGCAAAGCTGGTCAAAGCGATGATCTCAATTTGAGGATGAGTCTGCTTGATCAGCTTGATCGCGGTCAGGCCGTCCATTACTGGCATCACCAAATCCATCAAGACGACATCCGGCTCAAGCTCATTCACTTTTTGCAAAGCTTCTTTGCCGTTGCTGGCCTCGCCCACCACGTCAATTTCTTCTTGCAATTCCAGGAAGGTAATCAAACCCTGGCGAACAACTGCGTGGTCGTCTACGATCAAAAGTCTCACTTTATCTTGCGTTTCGCTGCTCATAGTCTGCTCCGTTCAGGGCCAAATGTCGTATTTCAAGTTGATTACTCTCATTATAGCATTCAGACCCAAACTTAATCAAACCCGTTCTACGAAAATTTGAGCCGAAAGTTTGAAAGGATTATAAATCATATTTCTGTTAAAATAAGTGCAAAAGGAAACCGACAGCTTTCCTTTGATTAACTCGACCGAGCGAAACGAACGGAGAATAATAATGGCCGAAACAACCCATTTTGATGCAATCATTGTTGGTTCAGGACAGGCGGGCAACCCTCTGGCGAGTGCGCTGGCCGGGGCCGGGCAGTCGGTAGCCTTAATCGAGGCCGAACACATCGGCGGGTGCTGCATCAACGATGGCTGCACTCCGACTAAAACGATGGTCGCCAGTGCGCGAGTGGCCTATCT
>JBBRBE010000035.1:0-39387 GCA_038206175.1 Chloroflexia bacterium | reverse complement strand
CTTGGACAATAATAGTCAGGCCCAAAATTTGATTAGCGTAGCCGACACATTGGTTCACAAAAGCGTCTGGATCATCGGGGGGGACGGTTGGGCCTATGATATTGGTTACGGTGGCCTCGACCATGTGCTGGCTTCCGGGCGAAACGTCAACGTGTTAGTGCTGGATACCGAAGTTTATTCTAATACGGGTGGACAGGCTTCCAAAGCCACGCCTATGGGGGCAGTTGCCAAGTTCGCGGCCAGCGGCAAGGCTACTGCCAAGAAAGACCTGGGCATGTTAGCGATGGCTTACGGCTCGGTTTATGTGGCGCGGGTAGCGATGGGAGCCAACGACCAGCAAACTCTGCACGCCTTTTTGGAAGCGGAAGCCTATAATGGGCCTTCTATAATTATTGCTTATAGTCATTGCATTGCTCACGGTTATGATATGCGAAAGGGTCTGGAACAGCAGAAACTGGCAGTCCAGGCGGGAGTGTGGCCGTTGTATCGTTACAACCCCGAACTGGCTGACCAGGGCCATCAACCGTTTACGCTCGACTCGAAGAAACCCAGTATTCGGGTGGAGCAGTACGCTTATAACGAAACGCGTTACCTGATGTTGCGTCAAAGCGACGAAGCACGGGCCGAAGTTTTGATGAAGCAGGCCAATGCTGATGTGCAGCGACACTGGAAATATTACCAGCAACTGGCCGGGCAGTCTAACGCGGAGGATTAAGATGAAGATGCTGGTTTTTGCAATTTTTATTAAAGTTCAGGTTAATAAAGGCTAAAGCTGCCCAGGAGTATAACTATGGTTGATTTAAGCACTACCTATTTGGGTCTGCAATTGAAAAATCCTTTGGTAGCCTCGGCTTCGCCCCTGTCCAAGCGGCTTGAATTGGTGCAGCGGATGGAGGCGGCAGGAGCAGGGGCGATTGTGATGTATTCGCTTTTCGAGGAGCAAATCACTTCCGAGAGTCGTCATCTGGACTACTATCTAAGCCACGGTTCGGAAAGGCTATAAGCTATTTTCCTAGTATGCCTGATTACAACCTGGGTATAACTCCTTATCTGAAACACCTGCAAAAGGTTAAAGAGGCTGTCAATATTCCGGTAATCGGCAGCCTGAACGGTATTTCATCGGGTGGGTGGGTGGATTATGCCCATGAGATTGAGCAAGCGGGGGCAGATGCGCTGGAATTGAACATTTATTACCTACCAACCGACCCCTCTCTGACCGGGGCAGAACTGGAAGATAGCTATGTTCAACTGGTCAGAGATGTACGTAACCGGGTTAAAATCCCGCTGGCCGTCAAGTTAAGCCCCTTTTTCACCTCAATCCCGAATATGGCAAAGCGTTTTGTAGAAGCGGGTGCAAACAGTTTGGTTTTATTTAACCGTTTTTACCAGCCCGACTTCGACCTGGAAAATTTGGTAGTCACACCGAGCGTGGAGCTAAGCACCTCTGCCGAATTGCGGTTGCCGTTACGCTGGATAGCTATTCTTTATGGGCGCATCCAGACGGATTTTGCTCTTACCAGTGGGATACATTCGGCTAAGGACGTGGTGAAGGCAATGATGGCCGGAGCTAAGCTAGCGATGACGACTTCGGAACTGTTGGCTCACGGGATCGAACGTCTTCCTAGTATTTTGGCGGAGTTGGAGGAGTGGCTTGAAATGCACGAATACGAATCAATTGTCCAGATGCAAGGCAGTATGAGCCAGCAAGCCGTAGCCGAACCAGCCGCTTTCGAGCGAGCTAATTATCTACTAGCCCTTAACAGCTTCGACGGCGCAGTGGAGTGGGGTAATGGTAATGTTTGAGCTAAAGGCAAAGGTGAGAGGAAAAAATGACAAGAACACCCAATATTAGTTACAGCTTTGTGATGAGGCTTGAAATTCCCCACAAAGTCGGCATGTTAAGTAAGGTTATGGAGGCCATCAGTGAGTGTAAATTTTCACAGTTATTTCCCCAAAACCCCTTAAAACAGCCTTATTCTCAAAGCTATTTCCCGGCTATTCTCACACTTATTTCCCGACCCGCCTTATTATCAAACCTATTTCCCCAAACTGACCAGCCTCCAATTTTATTATACAAGTTTAATTGAACGGATAAATTAAATGAACATCAAAATAGGTTTGTAGGCTCTTAAAAGAGAGCCAATTTTATGATTGAATATCTCTGTTTTCAACCATTATAAAGAAAACACTCTCAAAATTACCCTTTCTAATCATAAAAATATTTTGAGAGTGTTTTTGCAACGCAAAACTTGCTGTTTAAGCATATTTCTAAACCACACCTTAAAAGGTTGGGGAAATAGGTTTGAGAATAACGGGCAAATACGTGTGATAATAGGGAAATAACTATGAAGATTTACAGCGCGGCAGGCTATATCACTAAAGATAACAGCGAAGAAATTATCGCCGGAGCTATTCGGGTCGTTGCTCAGGGTCGTCATTACCTCGATACGCACCTGGCTGTACAGGCTTTGCGCTTCAACCTCGAACCCGCCGATACCCCAAATTCCCCTCCCCTCTCCTCCGGTCTGGCTAACAGTCTCCTTCAAGCTAGGACTGTCCCTAAAACCTCTCCAGCCGTCGAAGAGTGGGGTTTAACCACGCGAGAAAAAAAGGTTTTGCTATTGATGTGCCAGGGTTTCAAGAACCGGGACATCGCGGATAGCTTGTATTTATCGGTTTACACTGTCGAGAATCACGTAAAATCTATCCTGAGCAAGACCGGGCTGCCAGTCGCAAACAGGTCATCTCGGTTTACTTACAACGAAAAGTTACGGATTAACCAGAGACGCTACTGGTCTGCACCCAACTTCCTGCCTTTCGTTTCGGCCTGGGTTAGGCCGCCCTCGAACACTCTTTTCCACTATCTTATTTGCTTAGTACCAGGGTGAGTTCTCCCCTGGTACTATACAGTTATTGCAAAAGAATTGGTAAGTTGTAACTTCTAAACGTGTCTACATCAAGGTTGGCATTACATACTTATGTCAACTTTGATGTATTAGATAAGCTAGTCGGATCAGATTTATACATGTTTTTGGCTTTCAGCATTCAGATTCAGGTTGGAGATCAAGCATTGGAACAAGACATACGCGAAGCATGTTAAAATAGGGTTGAAATAGGAGAGAATTAGAACACACGTGCCAGAATAATTTGCACCGGGTTACACCAGCTAATATTTAGGATTTATTAGAAACAAGCTAGAAAAAAGATAAGCATTAGAATTGATAACAATCTTTTGAATATCAGCGACAAACATAAGTTAGATACAAGTGTAAGTTCATTGCTCAGCTTTACTAAATCAGGGTTAAAACATGAATTGGGTCAACTATGGCTGCCGATAATATTGGCAGCCATAGTTGGGTTAGCCGCCTGGTTGATTGGTTTTGCGCGTGGCCCGTTTCTGATGGACATTGGCGCGAGTGACCATCTCGACCAGATTTACCTCCAAACCGGCAAAGGCGGCTTTTTCGTTTCGGAGAAACAAGGAGCGGATGTTGTACCCGGCTACGATAACAGCTACCGCTGGACGGGCAGAATTGCCTCTATTGACTTGCCCTGGCCGCTGGAAGCGGTGCCTTTGAAAGTAACCTTACGAGCCAGTGCGCCCCGCCCAGACCGTCCTCCTGACCAACCTGGCACAACCTTAAGTGTTTCGACTTTGCTCGGTTCTAATTCTACCCCGATTGGTACCTATCCCCTAACCGGGCCGGTGGGCGGCACTGAATTTTCCTTTCAACTTCCGGCTCATCTACGTCCCAGCCTGGAACACCTGCAACTTCGTTTCGAGTCGAATAATACCTACCAACCGGGTCAAGGCGATGTTCGTAACCTTTCTGCAATCTTCTTTAGCTTGAAAGTAGAATCGGATTACGCTGAGTTTGGCTGGCGTGGCTGGCTGGCAACTCTATTGCGTCCGAGCTTGTTTGTCCTGATTATGTTAAGTGTTTGGGGGTTGGCCCGGTTCTTCACCACTCAGCAAATCCGGTGGCTATTGTTAGAGTCAATATCCGGGCTGCTACTGGTAATAAGCCTGGTCGGATGGCCTGTGATGGCCGAACCTTTCTACGCTCCCTGGGCGGTTATTTTACTGGCGGCGGTGGGCCTTTTAGGGCTGGCTGGCTGGTTTGCAGCGACCGCACCAGGCTTGCCGGTTCCTTTCGTGTATGCCGCCACCTTGCTACCGGGTTTACCCCTGGCTCAATTCTGTTTTGGTCGTCTCGACTTTAGTAACCTCAATCCTGGTTCGGTTGCCAGCCTGCTTTATTTCGGGGCATTGTTGATTTGCTTACTGGCTTGTATAGGGTTGCCCCAAAGATTTGAAACGGTTTTTATTGGAACGTTTTTGCTGGCAAGTGGATTACTCTTTTCTTATACCCACTGGCGGGTGTACGAACTTAATCTTTACCGAGGTGTAGATTTTCGCAACTATTACATTAGTATCCTGGACTACGAGCAATCCAGGACAGCCCTTTACAGCCTCCAGCAGATGAGCGATTTGCCAGGGCAGGCAGTGCGCAGTGCGCCTTTCTTTGGGGTGTTGTTCTGGCCACTGGCCCGCTTATTTGGACGAGATATTAATACCGCCCTCTTTGTCTGGCGACTTACCAACGAACTCTTATTGATCCCAACCCTTTTTATCCTCTGGCAAACCTTCGGCAGATTCAAGTTGGACCTGAGAATGGGGTCTGCAATTGTTTTTGTGGTGCTGAACTTTGGGCAATTAGCCGAGACCACGGCTTATGGTCAACAAAATTATCTGCTGCTGTTTGGACTGGCTTTAGCGGGGTGGTGGGTCAAGCAAAAGCGGGATGTCCTGGCCGGATTTGGCCTGTCAGTGCCAATCTGGATAAAATTGCTGCCCGCTATTTCGGGAGTGTTCTTCGTGATCGAGCGGCGTTGGAAAGGAGTAATCGGGCTGGTGGCAGGGGCGGTAGTGGCTAATTTACTGACTATTGCGGTGGTTGGCTGGGATAATGTTTGGTTCTACTTCACCAAAGCGGTATGGGGAGTGAATGAACCGGAACTTGGTATCACCAATCAGTCCTGGTGGGGTTTTATCGGACGGCTGGGCGTAAACGAAGTAAAAGGCGATTTTGCGGGTGGTTATCCCAAAAGCTTAGCCCCGTTTGGTTATCTGGGGTTGTTGTTTGGCATAGCCCTGACCCTGTGGGTCTTGTGGCGCAGGCGAGGCGGTGATTGGCTCTCCGAGCAGTTAAAACTAGGATCGCTAACTCTGGTTGCGCTGTGGGTGCCGCCTTTTAGCTGGATGCACTACATTGTGCCGGGACTTCAGGCCATAATAGCCATGTTAGCTGCGTTGAGCCGGGAAGACGTACCTCGCGGGCGGGTAATAGTATTTGCGTTAGGATATGTCTTGCTGGCTTATGGCGGACGGCAAGAATTTTTCTTTACCGAAGCGGTCGGGCTGGCCCTGCTCGGTAGTAGCTACCGCTTCCTGGCAATTTTTGGCCTGTGGGCCTTGAATCTGTGGCTTTTGTGGCGACCTATCGAAGTTTTAGCTCCCGCCTCCGAAGGAACCAAAATTGACTGCAAAGACAGCGAGAGGTTAGCGAAAAAGACGACCAGCTGAAGATATTGCGCTATAGACTAGGCCTTATCGGCCTTTAAGCTGTCTTCCCTTAATACTTCTTCGACCTCATGGCGTACCTGGGCCAGATTAAACGGTTTAGGAAGAATGGCCTTGAAGCCATATTTCTGGTACTGAGAGAGAATTGGCCCATCGGCATAGCCACTGGCTACAATAACCTTAGCCAGTGGATCAAGGATTAGTAACTCTTTTACGGCTTCTTCACCACCCATTCCACCGGGAATAGTCAAATCTATAATTACCAGGGCGTAAGAGTTAGACGCTACAAGGCCCTGCCGATACAATTCTACCCCGGTAGCCCCCTCTGCGGCACTATCTACCTCATAGCCTAGTTGAGTTAAAACTCTCGTCAGGACAATCCGAATAGCTTTTTCATCGTCTACTACTAAAATGCGCGGGTGCTTTTGCATAGCCACTGAGCCAGGGCTGACTTGACCTTGCTGAACCTGGGTAAGGCCAGGCGTGTTCGCCTTCGGGAGAATTACCGGCCCGGCTTCCGTGTTCTCCACTTTGGGGACAGCTTTAGCCCCCGCGGCGGGTAAGTAAAAGCTAAAGGTAGTACCCTGCCCAACTTGAGAAGTAGCTGTAATAAAACCTTGATGTTGAGAAATTATCGAAAAGACCATCGCCAGACCCAGACCATTACCTTGTTGCTTGGTGGTAAAATAAGGGTCGAAAATACGCGGTAAAACTTCGGCATCTATGCCGCGTCCTTCATCTCGCACCTTTACTTCAACATAAGGTTCGCCACGAACTAGAGAAGCTAAATTCTGCTCGCCTTTATCTCCCTCTGCCCTGAGGTTGTTAGCTTCGACCCACAAGCGGCCTCCTTTGGGCATCGCCTGGGCTGCGTTAAGTACCAGATTATGCACTACCTGAGCGATCTGTCCCCGGTCTATTTCGACCGGCCACAAATCAGGAGCCAAGTTGAATTGAGTAGATACACTAGAACCGCGCAGCGCAAATCGAACTTCTTCTTGCAATACTTGCTCTAAATGCGTCCATTGTTTGAGTGGTGCGCCGCCTCTGGCAAAAGTTAGCAACTGTCCGGTCAGGCGGCGGGCTTGAAAAGCTCCTTTCTCCGCGTCGGCCAGTAGTTCTTCTACCTGTCCTCGATCTACCCCATTCAATAGTTCTAAACGAGCCAGACCCAGATTACCCACTATAGCGGTCAGGGTATTGTTGAAATCGTGAGCGATCCCCCCGGCTAACACTCCCAGAGATTCAAGCTTTTGCATCTGAAGTAATTTACGTTCTAGCACCAATCGTCTTTCTTCCTCCTGACGCCGTTCGGTCAAGTCGGTGATAACGGCAATTGACCCGATAATTTGTCCTTCGTGCAAGCGGGGGACACCTGTAATGGTGACATAAACTTCGCGGCCATTCTTACACAACAATCTTGTTTCATAAGTATTGCTCTCTCCGACCAGGCGGCGTTGGCGAGCTTCGGCCAACAAGTAATGATCCTCGACCGGGGTAATATCGAAAGGAGTACGTCCCAGTATTTCGTCTATCTTATAGCCTAGCATTTGAGCATAGGGCGCATTGATAAACTCAAAATGGCCTTCTCGATTGGTTACTGACAATCCCTGACCCATTGTATTCATTATCTGAAGAACAAAGTCTCGCTCTTTCTGGAAAGCCAGTTGGGCCTGTTTTAACTGGGTAATATTGCGAGTGATTACCAAGAATGAATTAATCCTGTGCTCACCGTTATCCGTTTGCCATTCCGGTACCACCCGCGACTGGAAATATTTTAGTTCGCCTGGCAAACTGGGATCAGGAAAGCTGTATTCAAAGACTTGAGCCTGGCCCGTGTGGAGGGCCAGGCTCAGGATGGTTTCCCAACCGGCTACCATCTTCGGCCCAAGGCCAGCCTCACGAGGAGTTTTACCCAATAAAACTTCCGGTCCTACTCCGGTTTCTGCTTGCATGGCTGGATTAATGTATAGATTACGGCCTTCAAGGTCAACCCTGGCAACAATGTCAGGAGATTTCTCGACAAGAGCCTTAAACTCCTGTTCACGCCGGTTGAGGGCTTCTTCGGCTTCTTTACGCCGGGTAACATCTAACTGTACCCCTACAAAGTTGATTACTTCTCCCTGCTCTCCAAAGACTGGTGAAACCCGCAACTCATTCCAGAATAAACTACCATCTTTACGATAATTTCGTAACAGGCCGCTCCAATCTTTAGCTTCTCGTATGGCCTGGCGTAACGAAACCAGTGCTTCTTGCCCACTATCCACACCTTGCAAGAAGCGACAGTTACGCCCCCTGATTTCCGAAGCCGCGTAGCCTGTCATTCCTTCAAAACCAGGGCTGGCATAAATGATCGGGTTGTCGCTTTGGTGTGGGTCGGTAATCAAAATACCGCTGGTACTGGCTGCCACCGCCCGCACTAAAAGTAGGGTATTCTCCTCGGCCCGCTTACGCTCTATAAACTGACCCAGTTGATTACAAATAACCGTCATTAGTTGGAGTAAGGAGATATCCTCTGACTGAATGCGGGAGCTAAAAAACTCCAGTACACCTAGCACGTTTGGGCCAAGCTTGACCGGGAAGCCGAAAGCCGACCGTAGCCCGGCCTGGCCGGGTGGAAAATCAGGGTCTTGGAGGGTATCACTGACCCACAAAGACCGTGTGCTGTGCCATATACGCCCAGGCAATTCAACGCCCGGCGAGAAGGTCAGGCTCTGCCGCGTTTGCTCAAACTCCTGGAGTTGACTTAGCGGGGCATAGGTTGGTTGATGCCAGCTTTGGGTAGGGCGTAAAACATTTGCCTTTAGATCAACTTGCCAATAAATACCAAGCTGCCAGTTTAATCTCTCGCCGATAAGGGCTAAAGAACTGGCAATAGCCTGGTTAAGGTCACTTGTTTCGGTCAGGAGTTGGGCAAAGGCATACTGCAAGGCCAGATATTGCTCACTACGCTTGCGAAGGGTAATATCCCGAACGATACCACTAAAAAAGGTTTCCCCTTCCCGCTTAAATTCACCAAAAGCTATCTCCACTGGAACCAGATGACCTTTTTGGTGCAATCCGTAGGTTTCTAAAGAATTCCAGTTGAGATAGCGGCACCCGGTACTCAGGAATCTTTCTAACCCGGCCTTGTGGAGTGCGCGTAAATATTCGGGCATTAGCATTGTAAGCGATTGCCCTAGCATTTGTTCAAGAGAGTAGCCAAAGATTTGTTCAGCCGCGGGATTAAGGGTTAAAATAGTGCTGTTTTGGTCAATTGTGACAAAGGCATCGGTGGCCGCCTGAGCGATAGAACGGTAAGAATCATGTTGATTATGGGGCGACTCCCCATTTTGGACTGTGCCAGGTTGAGCTTTTTCTAACTGAGCTACTCTTGCTTTAAGCCGGTCAATTTCCTTCAGAAATGCTTCTTTAGTCTCTGCCATTGTTCTTTTCTATCTTTTTCTTGATTACGAACTTCGTCAGTGGGGTAGGAAACTAAACCTTTGCCCAACCTCTTCGACCGAAGTGAAGTTTGGAAGGCTGAAAATATCCGGGTAGAGCGTGCAGCAGATAAAGCCGTAGCGAAAGCTGTCCGGCAGAATTTAAGGCGCATCGGCGTAGAATACATAGCAGTTCACCGATAACAAAGGGAAGCGAAGACTTGAATATACTATCAACAGTATTAGCTTGAGATTTTTCCAAGCTTATAAGCGCACTTTATGAGCTTCGATAGTATAACTTCTAATCAGTGCTTTTGCGAACACTATCCATTATATTTCAGATGTCAGGAATATTAAGATTTCTGCATTAGCTCTAGTAGTTGAGTTTGCGAAAGACCGTTGAAATTGTTACCGACCTCAGCCGTCTAACGAAGCAAATTTATGGGTAATACTTTGTATATCTTATCATAGTATTATTATCATAGCATTGCTAACTTCGATCTGGTATGACGATATTGTTACAATACCGAGTATAAATATACTTACTGCTGTCCGGCTTTTACGCTCGCCTGGCTGCTCGGTTTAAGTGCAGCCTGACTCCTTATGGCCTGGGCGCAAAGACTTTAAGGGCGGCGGGAGCGACCCCAAAGGTCAAAGGAGTTCGCTGGCAAACTTCACCATCCAGATTGACGTTGCGCGGCTGACTTGTTTCAACCAGCACATTTGTGGTGGTGTAATGATGAACTTTGGGATTGCGAACGTAGCTACCATCGCGCAGACCGGGTAAAAGCTGCATCAATTCGACCGCACTCATCATCTCGATCACGGTTACAGCCAGCTTACGGTCAGTCAGGGTCGCGTTGGGCGCACTGACGATACCACCACCGTAGAAACGGCCATTGGCGACGGCTACTTGCAGAGCCTCGAACTCGGCCACCTCGAACACGTCCCCGTGGGGACGGTCTTTAAAAGTGAGATGAACTCGCACCGGGCGTAGCTCCTTAAAAGCCTGCAACGCCGCCGCCCCGTAAGCCAACGGCCCGATCCATTTCTTCAAATCGTTGTCCATGTTGCTGGCTACTTCGACGCCCAGGCCGATGCTGGCAACGTTTAGAAAATAGCGTTCGTTGGCAAGGCCGAGGTCAAGTGGCTGCACATAGCCATCCCGAATCACCTGCACCGCCTTAGGAACGTCGGTGGTAATATTGAGGTTGCGGGCGAAATCGTTGGCCGTCCCCATCGGAAGCAGTCCCAGCCTGATCCCACTCTTAGCCAGCACATTCGAGAGGGCCGAAATCGTGCCGTCACCACCCCCTACGATGACAGTATCCAGGCCGCCTCGCTCAATCGCCCGTTCCACCAGTGGTTTGATGTGCCGGGGATTGGTCACGCCGTGGGCATCCACCAACCGAATACCCTGGTTTTGTAATTCTTGCAATGCGGCGTGGAAATTCGCCTGGCCCTGGCGGGCTTTAGCGTTTACCACCAAGAGGGCGCGGCTGACAGGTGCTTCGTGCATATGATCGGCCCTGGGCGTATCTTTTTCTTCGGTTAGCATATAATTCCTATCTACCTGACGAACTTTGTGCCAATTTATTTTAACCGATAAATATTTTTCTTCACTAAATTCTACCTGTTATAGCTTTGCAAACGCAATATTCGGGCCATTCCTGTCTTTTCAGGGCGACTTTCTTGCATTCTTAATCTATTATAGAGTTATGTAAAGTATGGTTTGGCTTGACACTCCTAGAGGGTAGAGTATAATTGAAAACTGGCAGACCCGGCCCGGCTCAAAAAAATCCGGCCCGCCAGGGTTGCAAACGGTTATTGCTAGGCAAGGAGAACGAATTTTGGCTGAGGAAGAACAGACCGGGGCGGTTGAAAATGTGCTGATTTCGGATGGCAGCGTAGAGAGGCCCAGCCCCACAAAGCAAGAGGAGAGCAAGGAACGCCGGGGCAAGGCTGATTTGCACATGCACACGACTGCCAGCGATGGTATGGGAACGGTCGAGGAAGTATTGGAACACGTCGAATATCAGACCGATTTAGACGTAATTGCGATAACCGACCACGATGAAGTAAGAGGAGCCTGGGCTGCCCGCGAAATAGTAGCAAGGCGCAAATACCGCTTCGAGATCATTATGGCCCAGGAAGTGACCAGTCGCCACGGACACGTTTTGATTTATGGCGTGGAAGAACCGTTCAAAATGTTTCAGTCGCTGGAAAAGACGGTCGAATGGGCGCACGAACGAGGCGGCGTGGTGGTGATTCCCCACCCACTCAGCTATATGACCCTTAGCGTGGGCGAAAAGAAGTTGCGAAGTTTGTTCGATAAATCGCTGGCGGTAGACGGTATCGAGGTGCTAAATCCTTCGATTGCCGGGTATGTCCGGCGGGAGCGGGTGCAAGAAGTTAACGACAACGAATGGCATCTGGCCGAAATCGGCAATAGCGACGCTCACTTTCCACGCCACATCGGGACAGCCTACACTACCTTTGAAGGCCACACAACCGCCGATCTGTTGAAGGCAATTCAGGAACGCAAGACGACCGCCCACGGGCGTTATCTGACGATTAAAGAACAGCTTCAGGGAGCCGGTAAGCAGAACTTACGGAGTCTGGTGGTGTTACCGGCGGACAAAATCCGGCGGGGAGTGGCTACTTTCAGCCGCCGCAAGCAAAAATAAGCGGCCCGGTTCTTAACAAATTTGATCTCGGCTGGCTGCCAGAGAGGAAAAAGCATCCATGAAGATTTGTCTGGTTTCACCTTACGATTTCGCACGCGAAGGCGGGGTGAACCAACACATATTGGCTCTGGCCGAGGAATTTCGGACGCAGGGCCATGTGGTCAAAATCATGGCTCCTTCCTCTGCCGATGAGTCTGAAACACTGGAAGCCAATCCAAACGTTTACCGGGTGGGCAGCGTCGTGCCGATCAAAGCTAACGGAAGCGTGGCCCGGATCACTCTGTCGCTCAATCTCTCCGGCCAGATCAAACGGATTTTGTACCAGGAGCAGTTTGACGTCGTACATATCCACGAGCCGTTAATGCCGGCCCTACCCCTGACTGTCCTGGCTCATTCTAAAGCCCTAAATATTGGAACCTTTCACGCTTTTTCTCAGAGCAATATCGCTTATTACTATGCCCGGCCTATCCTGCGCTATTTCATCGGCAAGCTGGACGGGCGTATCGCCGTATCGGTACCGGCAGAAGATTTTATCAGTCAGTATTTTGAGGGCAATTACGAAATTATTCCAAATCCAATTGACCTCAATCGCTTCAAAACGGAAGCTCAGCCGTTGCCGCAATACAATGACGGCAAGCTTAATATTCTGTTTGTGGGCCGCTTTGGAGAGCGGCGTAAGGGTTTCAAGTTCTTGCTCAAAGCTTTTAACTATGTGCGGCAGCAAGTTCCCAATATTCGGCTGATTATCGTCGGTAAAGGCGACACCAAAGGCTACCAACGCTATCTGCGACATAACAATATTACGGACGTAATTTTTACCGGCTACGTGCCGGACGAAGAACTCCCGCGCTACTACCGCAGTGCGCATGTCTTTTGCGCTCCTTCGGTGGGCGGTGAAAGCTTCGGGATCGTGCTGGTCGAAGCGATGGCAAGTGGCTTGCCGGTAGTGGCAAGTGATATTCCCGGCTATGCCAGCGTGCTTGAACATGGCAAGCAAGGTCTACTGGTCGAACCGAAAAACGTCGAGATGCTGGCAATGTCGCTTATCCGGGTGCTGGCCGATAGCGAACTGCGGGCCAGGCTGGGAGCAGACGGTCAACAAAAGGCTCTGCAATATAGCTGGAAGAAAGTCAGTCAGCGCGTGCTGGAAGTTTATGAGCGGAGTGAAGGACGGCGGCGGGCCAGAGTGCGTCTCAAGCGGATGCGCCTTAACCGGCGCAACCATCGCACCTACGGGTTGGGCTGGCTCTTGAAGCGACGTTACAGCAGAGGGGACGCTAACGACGAGTACCACCCCGATGTTCGCTCCGGCCCTCGCACTCAACGCTTCAAAGATTAGTCCAACCGGCTATTTCCAGGCTGATTTGTACGATCTCAGCCCAGGCTCTTAAAGCAGGGGTGTGAAAATAAGCCGTTGCATTTTGCTTCAAGCGTAATTATTTAAGGACACAGGTTAGAATATGCTATCAAATTTGATTGAAGACTGGGCACGCGGTATTGCTCGGCAGGTGGCCCGTTTTATCGCCAAGACTGGTCTTTCTCCCAACAGCTTGACGGTCATCGGGTTTATCTTGACCTTCCCGACTGCTCTGGTGCTGGCCCAGGGCCAGGCCTGGAGTTGGTTTCTAGGGGGCTTTCTGGTGCTGTTTGCCGGAGCCTTTGATATGCTGGATGGCGCAGTCGCCAAAGTTACCAACCGGGTGACGAAGTTTGGAGCTTTTCTTGATAGCAATTTCGACCGCTACGGCGAGATCGTAACGCTGTTGGGTCTTTTGCTTTACTACCGTAGCAGTCCGAGTGCCGACCAGGAAGGCGGCTCGATCCTGGTTTACGTGGCAATTACCGGTTCGGTGATGGTCAGCTACACCAAAGCACGAGCCGAAGGACTGAACATGGAGTGTAAAGGCGTCGGGCTGATGCCCCGGCCCGAACGAGTTATTCTGACGGCGGCAGGAGCGATCCTTACGCCCTTCTGGGGACTGGCGATGATTGTAGTCTTGTGGATACTGGCGTTGGGAACGCACTTCACCGCCGCCCAGCGGATCGGCCACATCTGGCTGGAAACCAACCGGCAGCTTAAAATCCAGGCCGCCGCTAACCTGACTTCGACTTCGACTCTGCCCGAACCAGCCCTGATTAACAAAGAAACCCTGAAAGAGAAAGAAAAGGAGATCGCGCCTAAAGAGGACGAGGAAGGCTTAGGGCGCAAACGCTGGTCGTTCCGACGGGCGGGCGAGCGTTAGATTTAAATAAGGCTGAAAAACTTATTTACCGATACAGAAATTCTCGAAAATCTCTTTGAGCAAGGAATCCTGCACACTTTCGCCGGTAATTTCGCCGATAGCATCGAGGGCCAACCGCAGATCAATCGAGACAAAATCGGCAGGTAGCCCGGCCTCGCTGCTGGCAATTGCAGCCATCAAGTTTTCGTGGGCAGTTTGGAGAGCGCGGCGGTGTCGCTCGTTCGTCACCATCACGCTGCGGGTCGCCACGTTCTGGCCGCCCAGAGCCAACCGCGCCAGGGTTTCTTCCAGTTCGTCCAGCCGTGCGCCGGTGCGGGCTGAAATCGAGACAACCGGCAGACCCGGCAGCAAAGCGGCGACCGCCTCCGGCCCGGTCAACTGCGGCGATAGGTCGCTTTTGTTGAGGACAACACAGGCTTTCTTGCCTTTTGAAGCGGCGAGTTCCACCCCTACCGCCTCAGCCAGAGCTAGATCACCCTCGGTCAAGGCCCGGCTACCATCCAGGACCAGCAACAACAAATCCGCGCTCGAAAGAGCCTGACGGCTGCGCTCGATCCCCAGAGCTTCCACAATATCCTCGGTTGCCGTAATTCCGGCGGTATCCACCAGCACTACCGGCACGCCACGCAAGTTGACCGTTTCTTCAATTACGTCGCGGGTCGTCCCGGCAATCGGCGTTACAATTGCTCGGTCGGCCCGCAAAAGGGCGTTCAAGAGCGAGCTTTTGCCAACGTTTGGCACGCCTACGATGGCCGCCCGGATGCCCTGCCGGTAAATCATCCCGGTCTGGGCGGTTGCCAGTAGTTGTTCAAGTTGCGCCAGAGTCTCGACCAGTTGCGGCGCAACCGAAGCGGGCGGTACATCGTCTTCGGGGAAATCAATCATCGCTTCCAGATGAGCCAGGCTGCCAAGTAGACCTTGCCGCACTCCGGCCAACCGCCGCGATAAATTCCCGGCCAGTTGACCCAGAGCCTGTTCCAGGCCCGGCCCGGTCTTGGAGCGCACGACATCCAGAACTGCTTCGGCCTGAGCCAGGTCAATTCGTCCGTTCAGGAAGGCCCGCAAGGTAAACTCGCCCGGTTCGGCCAGTCTTGCACCTTCTTGCAAGGTCAGGTGCAGCACCCGTTCGAGGCCAACCATCCCACCGTGACAGTTTAGTTCGGCCATCGGCTCCCGCGTGTAAGTGCGCGGCGGGGCCAGATAAACCGCCATCACTTCATCCAGAAGCTCCTCGCTCCGGTTGCCGTTTTTCGATAGCTCGTCCACGATCTGACCGTAGTAAAGCCGGTGGCTCTCGAAAGCCTTGCGAGGTCGCCCTTTCGGAGTGCGGAAAATCTTTTCCAGGATCGTCAGGCTTTGTGGCCCACTTAGCCGCACTATGCCGATACCGCCTTCGCCCAGAGCCGTCGAAATCGCGCTTATAGTGTCCGTGTACATTTTTTAGTGCTAAATCCAATCCTAAATTCTGATTTCAGGTTTTGAGTGATCAAAGTCAGGCTAATCGAGGTCGGCGGACTATGTTTCAAGCGTACTCTGCCGCTCTTCGCCCTGATTTTGACCTCCTTATTATACTCCTACTCTCAAGCCTACAATGCCCGTAGCAGGAAAATCGGGATTTGCCAATTCTTCTGTAACTTCAGTTCTCAGTTCTATGTAATAAATACAGGGTAGTACCCGCATAATAGCAAATATTTACCACATAGCGCATTCGCAAACAGTGCTATACTGAGGCCGTCCTAAACATGCTTTCGTTTTAGTTTCGTTCTAGTAAAGTTCTAGCAGAAGGATAATATTTTGAATCTGCCACTCCTTTGCCTGGGGTTATTTCTGGTTGGCTCGCGGGCTGGCCGAATGCGCCGCCTGGCTCCGCGCTTCTTTGGCTTCTTCCACTGGGTAATTCTGGCAAGCCTGATCCTCTATGTACTGGCCTCGGTTGTAACCCTCAATCTAATCTACATGGCTCACTGGAACCGCCAGGCCGGGCCTGAAACGCCCGCCACTTACGGCCTGGCTTACCAGGAAGTTAACTTTCCAGCAGTCGCCGATAAACTTACTTTGAGTGGCTGGTTTTTGCCTGCCGAGGGCGACCGGGCCATTATAATGGTACACGGGCGCGGCTCGAACCGGGCCGACCGGGAGGTTTACACTTTGCAACTGGCGGCTGATTTGCACCGGGCCGGGTACAATGTGCTGACCTTCGATTTACGAGCGCACGGCCAGTCGCAGGGCTGGTATACTTCGTTCGGGCTATACGAGCAGCGCGACCTGCTGGGAGCCTGGCATTTCCTTAAAGAGCGGGGTTTCAAAAGTGAAAAAATGGGAGTGTGGGCCTGGTCTATGGGAGCGGCCACGACCCTCCTGGCAATGGACGACCGGGACAAGCTTAGCGAGGAGTCGAAGGAGATACGGGTGGCCGTGCTGGATAGCGGTTTTGCCGACCTCCGCAGCGAACTTGAAGGACAGGCTCCCGGCCCGCTCAGCCTGCTATTACCGGGCGTCGAGACGAGCAGCCTACTATTGATGAGCTTTGACCTGGACCGAGTGCGTCCGGTAGAGGCTTTACGGAATTTGCAAGGCCACCGCTTGATGCTGATCCACGGCCTGAACGACGATTCGGTGCCGCCCTGGAACCTGAGCGTCCTGCGCGAGGCCGGTGGTTCCAACATCGTCGAAAGCTGGGCCGTTCCAAACGCCGGTCACGCCCTGGCCTACCGCTCCCGGCCCGCCGAATACGCCACCAGATTGATTGCCTTCTTCGACCACGAGTTAGGTTAAAACCTCAAGCCAGTTACACTGACAGACCAGGGCAACCCGGCAAAAGTCGGATTGCCCTGGTCTGTTTGTACAGCGCAGGCTCACTTAGCACCAGAGCTAAAATCGTCTAAAACCAGGAGGAGAATTTAATCAAAGAAGCTTACCGAGGTTTTGTGGCCCATAAAGGGCTTGAAGCAAAAAGTCCTGGCTTATTTAGCCCGACCGAACACGCGCATAAGGCTATCTACAAAAGTATCGGTGCTACCCTTGCCCTTTACGACCGTAATAAAGCCGTCTAGCCGTCCAGCGTTAGCGACTTCACGCAAATCATCGAGGTGCGCGGTCAGCGTGGCATCGAGTTCGGCGGTAAGTTTACGCGGCTCGATCTTTTCTTCTGCCTCGAATTGACGAGCGGGGCCAACATCCACCAGGATTTCTGGGTATTGTTCGCCAAAGAACTCGAACCGCAAAGCGACCGGGTAAACGAGGCATGGCCCAACTCGCCGGATCAGGCGGGCCAGGCCGGAATGAAATTCAAGCGGGCGGCGTTCCTGAGGCCGGATCGAGCCTTGCGGGAAAATCCACAGGCTGCGACCCGGCCCACCCTTCAACTCGTCGGCAATGTAATCGAGCGAACGCATGGCTCCGCGTCCGTTCTCCTGATCAACCGAGAAAGCTCCAGCCCACCGAAAAAAGGGATAACGCCGCAACTGCCGCACATCCATCATCATGTACGGTTCCAGGCCGTAAAGCTGGCGCATGACGATATGGGCCACGTAACCGTCCCACCAGGTGTTATGATTACAGTAAAAGATGATCGGTAACGACAGACTCTCCGGCGGAGACGGTAACGGCTCGCTGGCTCGAAATCGCACGGCGTGAAAAGCTTTCCAGAGCGACCGCCGACAGATCCAAAATACCAGCAATTCGCCCAGAAAATTCTTCTGGGCCGGAAGAAAAGGAGAACGAGGGGCCGAGGACGAAGAACGGAAAAGGGGAATGGAGCGGGCGGGCGGCTTGGACACGTTTTTAACCTTTTATTGTTTGTTCCATACTATTCAACTTGAGAGTGTTTTGTATGATTATACTGTTCTCCCCGCTCTATCACAACTTGATTCTTTGCAAAGGCGTTCCTGGCTCAGGGGGCTTGCTTCCTGGTACTGGCGGTGTTATAACTCTACTCAATAGATTAGCTTTCTAAAATCAGCTCCTTACAATAGAGTGGACGTGATATTATTTATACTGTCCTACAGACAAATTTTGCAAGACCGAAATTGATTAAATAATGACTAGACTCACTCCGGGTGTTGACCCTGATAATGCTGACACTGACACTGGCAAGGAAAGAACCGGTTTTCTTTCTTTAGCTGAATATTTTCTAAGATTAAGCCAGCCGGTAACACAGCCATGACCACCCGGTTAGAGGTAGGGGGCAAAGTTGTGGGCCAGGCCGCAGCGAATGAGCGCACGAGGCTGGTCTGGATTTTTGGTGGGGCAGTTGTGTTGCGCTTGCTGGCAACCCCGCTCAATCATCCCTGGGATACCCAGGTCTGGTACAACTTCATGGCCGATCTGGTGCAGCAGCATTCGCCCTACGACTCCTTTCGAGAGCTATCTTTCGCGGCTCGGTCGGGCGGGCAAGGGCTTTATTACGAATATTATGCTTATCCGCCCGGCTTGATCTATCTTTATTACCCTCTGGCCCACCTTTATAGCAGCCTTTTCGACCCACAGATGACGCCGCACTTCCCGGCACCCGGCATGCTGCCCGCCTGGGCCGCACCGTACAGTTTCACCCTTTTGTTCAAACTGCCAGTAATCGGTGCCGACCTTGCTACGGCTGTTTTGCTGCGGCGAATGGCCGGGTTGCGGGCCGCAACACTCTACCTCTACAATCCTTACGTCATCTTGATGTCGGTCTGGATGTTCGACTCCCTGATGGTGCTGTGCCTGGTAGCGGCCCTCTACTGGCTGGAAGCCGGACGAATCGAACGCGCAGCCCTGGCCCTGGCTGCCGGAACGCTCTTGAAGTACGTCCCTATTTTCGTAGTGCCAGCCGTACTGATCTATCTCTGGCATCGCCGCTACAGTTTGCGGCAGATCGGCGGGCGGTTCGGGTTAGTCTATGTCCTGGCCGTCGCTGTGCCGGTGCTACCCTTCTGGGACGGCTTGCTTTTCGTACTGGGCTTTCACGCCGACCGCGCCGGGGGCGGTCTTTCCTGGCAGGAAGTGCGCTATTTCCTGACGGTCTGGTTTGAAGCTAACAATTGGGACGCTTACGTGCTAAACTTTTCGGGAGCTTTCGGGAATATCTTGTTAGGGTTGGGCTTGCTCCTGACTTACGGCTTGATCTACCGGGCGCGGCTTTCGGCTCTGGCCTCGTTCGTGGCCGCTCTGGTCGGCTACCTGGCTTTCACCAAACTGGTTAACGAGGTGTACGTGCTACCGCTCTTGCCGCTCCTGCTGATTGCGCTGGCCCGCCAACCCTGGCCCGCCCTCGACCGTTGCTACCGCTTGCTCTGGTCGCTGCCAGTGGTGTACTGCTTGCTAAACGTGCCGATTTTCTTCTTTGGCCTGACCTTCCTGGGCAATTTCGAGGCGGTAGACGGGCGAATAGTCGGGTTTGTCGCGGCCTACCAGCCTTTTCGGGAAGTAGCCCTGTTCTTAACCCTGGTCGGTTGTCTTTTTACGAGTCTGTGTCTCGTCACGCTCAGGTTGGCTCTGCGGTTGACCGACAGGGAAGGTCAGCCACAATGCTAGAGCTAGTTCGCAAATATCTCGACCGCTATCTGGTAGTAATCGTGCTAGGGTTGGGGTTGCTTTTTCTAGGTTGGAGTTGGTTTCAAACTCAACAAAGGCTCTCCGAAGCTCTGGTCAGCAATTACGAGGGGTTGATCCGGCTGGATGTGGGCGATAACGCGATTGTCTTTCAACGCGACGCACCGACCCAACGGCCCGCTCTGACCGTTCCGGGCGGGTTTGACCTGGTTGACTACAACGACCGCCTTTCGACTATCACAGTCAACGGCCTGACGACGAGCCTATGGGATGCCGCGCACGGTTATGCCGTGGATGCCCAGAAGCACCTGCTCTACCACACGATCAAAGGCGAGGGCTGGACGCTGACGAAAGAGGTTGACCTGGGCGGCCCTAATCGCCAGCTCAAAATTAGCTATTACTACACCAATCCGGGCGGCCCTTCCGAAGTCAGCCTGAAACTGGCTCACCTGCACTATTACTACACCGATCCGGTGGTGACAGCTCAGGGCTTCACGGCCAGCATTGCCAGGGCTACCCGCGAGGAAACCGAACGCAACCGGGCCAATCCCGCCGCGCTACGCTATAGTCTGCGCGTAAGCCCTAACCCAAATCTGAGCGGAGCGGAAGTCTTGCGTTACCGGGCTTTCTCCGAACCGGCTAACGCCTACGGCTCTTACAATATCTGGTCAAGCTTCGAGAGCCGCCCGGTGCTTGCCAACGAGCGCACGCTGGTCGGGGCAGAAATCGTCGAATGGAACGACCTGAAATAACCTCTCCCACAAGCTGATACCTGTAGCCGTTCCCACGGCTACTACCCTTTAACGCAGGTGCAGGGTATTTAGCAATTGGGAGTAATCCTTAGGTACAATTGGCAAGTAAGTAAATTTTATTATGGAGACTACTTCTACTCAAATAGCAGTGCTACTCTTAGAAATAAATAATTTTCAGGCAAGCGTTGATGCTTTTCTCAGGATTGTAAGCTTCAGAAAAGGGCTTTGACTGAACCAGTAATTCAAAGTATCAAAGAGGCAACGGAGCTTATAGTAAAAAATCATATTGACGTTTAGGACAAGATGTGGACACAAAACCCATAGACAGGTGAGAGCGGCTATTACCCGATTACTTATACAACCTACTGTACGGCAGATGAGGCGGTGCAGCTAAAGGGCAAGAAATTTATAACAGACTGGAAAGAACCTGAACAACCAGGAGAGTAGTCAGCAGGTGTAAGAGATGAATTATCGGATGTTTATGAGTTGATTAGGGAAAGATACAGTTCTGGAAGGATAATACCTTGAGATGAAGCACAAAGAATGGATGACTCTTGTTCCTTACGTTGAGATAGAAACAAGTAGGGCAGCTAACTGTTTTGTTTTGACCCCAGGTAGTTCTAAAGAGGAAGTAGCACTGGTGGAAACAGCTTTAGGTAGAGAACTACCTTCTGTTGCAAGGAATGCTCTTGATAATTGGAATGAACGTGGTGCTAGAGTTTTACTAGACGACGCTCCACGTATTGTTAATCCTGATGCTCGCAATGAAGAGCTTGAGCCAACCTTACTTAACACGTCATTGCTATTTCCAACTTTTACCAGATGTTAAATACTACTAAATTTTTTGGTTTGATAGTAGATACTTCCAGTAGATTTGAAAATCTAAAAATACTTTTTGCTGGAATGGAGAGTGAGATAGTCAGATATAAACAAAAAACGAGCAAGAACTGGGCTATTTATCTTCCGGCAAGCTTAGAAGAAATAACCCAACACGAGATACAATTTGGTATGCAGCTAAATCCCCAGTTAAGACAAATTCTTCTGCGTGCTAATGGAGCTTCTGATGATTTTGTTTGCCCCTTTTTTTCAAAACTAGAGCTAATACAAAAGCAGTAGTAATGCGTTTAGCTTTTTTGTGAACTTGCCAGTTCAGGCTGACCTGATTTTCTTCAAATGAGGTCAACTAACCGCTCTATTGAAAGAACGACGAGCCAGAAAAAGGGATTGAGCCTACCAATATGGAAGGTTTTGGTTCCTAAATTTGCTAAGTTTGCAACTTTACACTGGCCTCGTTTAGCTGAAATTTGTAGTTATCTTATCGGCTAGTGACGACCCAAAAGCTTAACGCATTACTACTGAGCTTATCATTGAGCATTACCACCTTAACTTCACCCTCTACCTGTATTGACAAAGGGGGACAGTATAAGTTAAATTAGTAACGGTAGAACGGTAGTGTTTATTGATGAGTGTTAGTATTTTCTAATCACTAACACTTATTTAACAATGAGCGGTCCAACACTAACTAGCACTTTTCAACCTGGTAAAATATACTGGCAAAGGTACTAACTTGAGGTTTTCTATACGGCAAAAACCGCAGATTGTGAGCTTTGCTAGTATAGTTGGTTAAGCTTGCCTATTTTTAAGCTTGAAGAGCGTTATATACCTAAATTAGAGTTCAGCCTCCTGTAGAGCGTTTTCAGCCGACTCACAACATTATCTGTGCTCGACTTTGCAGATTTTCTGGTTGGTTAAGGTGAAAGTTCCGAACTCGCTTAAGATTGAGTTCAAATAGTTTTAGAACATCAGTCCAAAGCCCCCAATTTCTAAAATTCCAAGCTTAGACAGCATCTTAACTTGAAATCAGTTTTCAAAAATGTGCAAAGTCAAGCTATGAAGGAGTTTTTTGCTTATGATAAAGTTGGTTAAACGTAAGCCCAATACAGTTAGGTCGGTTGGGCTAAGTTCACTTAGCCCCAGGCAAAATTTTATGCATTTCTTGGTTTCATCAAATCCTTCTTATTCAGCTAATTCAGTTAGTAGACGTGACGATATAACTCAACCTGAACCTACCACATATACTCAGCCTAAATTACTAACCGAGTGTGAGGTCAAAATTTTAGAGCTAGTTGCTTGTGATCTTACTGATAAAGAGATAGTCGAGCGACTACGACTCAGTCCTAGAACAATCAATAATGCTTTACGTCGCATTTGTGCTAAGCTTGAAGCTAAAGGACGCACCGGCGCAGTCGTTAATGCCATTCTTAAAGGCTTTATAAATCCTTGGTTTTTAAGCGGTTCTCCTATTTAATAATAGGCTGCAACTTAGAGCAAAATTACTCAAGCATGTAGAGTAATTTTGCTCTATACAAGAATCGCTTAAGTTGTTACTATCTAACTGGAAATACAACACTAACTAAACAATTATCAGTTTGTAGAATAAATAAATTTGCTTTAGCTCAATTTCACAATTTGAAAATATACATATATAACTGTAATGACTTTCAAGTTGTTGTTTTATGAAAACGAATTTATTTAGTTATTATAAACTGGTAGACTGTTTATTAGTAATTTCCTATCAATAAACTTGCATCCTGTACTGTAACTTTATGGTACACAGTGTTGAAGCTAATTCAACATAAGACAAGACGAAAGGAACACACAAGGATGAACAAGACACGTCCCAAGTTTCGCTGGCTAGGAGTAGCCTTGCTGACCATATGTTTGCTTACGCCGACCGGCTTTGCCTTGGCAGATGCGCCTCCTACAACCCAAAATTACTCGGATGCAGTGATGGGTGAAGAGTTCGCTAGTAACCACGCTGACATAAAACCCCGCACGAAGCTCGGTCAACCTGGTACCTCCAGTTACTATAGTTACGGCGAAGCTTCCAGCTACTTGCTTAGAGGTTCCGCCTGTGCCGGATTTTGCGATGGAGCCTATGGTCGTTCGACTTCGCGCAGTTATGACACGGTGGGCAGAGCTTGGGTTTCAGGTCTCTTTAAGAAGAATGGCTCATTTATGCAGAGCGGTAATAAGGGGCCAGACCAGAACTATGCCGAATGGACTACCAATTTCTACGCTGGTACTTCAAGTGACACTTGGCGCGAGAATGGTAGTCACGAAGTGTACAATTCGGGTGGAGTATCCCTAGGTTTTACAACGACTCAAATCGAAGGACACTTCTAAAAAAGTGCATCTTAACCCACCTCGTTTAGTTATTCCTGATACCTATGTCAATCTTAGCCGCCTCATTCTTTCGCTCGATGCACTGCACACAGGTTGTGTAGCTAGGACTGACCTAAAAATATGGAAAAACTAATCCAGGTGAGTTAGCTCGTATTATTACTACAAACCGTGAGTGACTATTTTAGAAGGATTAGTCCTTATGCTTACTTCTTCCAATCCAAATTCAAAGCGAACTTCAATTCGTCCGATTAGGCTGTTGCTTCTAATCGGATCGTTGGTTTTAGTGGCATTAACAGCATTAGTATTATGGTCGGGTTTGGTTAAAACTCAACCTGACCTACCTAAAGAGCTTTCCAAAGAAGTTGTCCCTTCCAGCTACCCTCTTAACCGCTTGCAGCCTTTTGTGTTGCCACCCCCCTCATCCGATCCACTCCAACGTATTGCTCAGGATGAGGCCACCTCACCTCAGTTTATAAATGACCTTAGGACGAACCCGAATGCTAATGGCATCAGATTTGGGGTTTATGGTACATCTGAGATGCGGCAAAGTGACGAGGGCCAATCCTTTTGGTTGTCCGGTAATCAACCGTTTGAAGGCGTAATGGTAGTGGAAACAGCCTTCACTCAAGAATTTGGAGACACCAACAACTTTGTCTTCAAAGTGCTACTAAACGGACAAACTGTTAATTTTCAGGTTGAGGGTAGTCAATTAAGTGATTCTTTAAAGTTATCCCTCAAACGAGGCGAGCGCAAACTAATCAATTTCAAAACCCAAAGCCTCCCTCAGGGTGTTCATACGCTAATGTTTCTAGGTTTTCAACACGCTGATAACGCTGAGCCAAAAGAATCAATGCGGGACAGACTAGGGCCGGCGAGTTTAGCTCAGCAATTCTACACATTGTACGTTGGCACAACTGAAGTTGCTCAAACCATCAATTTTATCAACTGGGGAGTTGGCAAGTCTAAGTTGCCTGGCTTAGCTAACATTTTCGCAGTCAATGACGGTAAGCTTGGCGAAGGTATACCGGCCTGGGAACCTCAAGCGGTCGAGCCAAATGCGAAAGTAAGCTATACAGCTTTATCTAATAATCCTGAGGAAGTTGATCGAGAGTATTGCCTGATCGTTTTTATGGATTATAATCAAATCCCGATTGAAGGCAACCAAAAGCAGGTATGCGGTATAGTTAAAGGAGGTGACTTAGGAGCTGTGCCAAGCTCGTTCACGGCTCCGTCCACTCCAGGCAACCATTACCTACAGGTACTCAGGATTGAGAACCCATTAAAGAAAGACGCTTATAACCAAATTAATCAACGTGTGAAATACAAGCCCATTGAAAGCTCTTCGCGTTTTCTTATCAAGGTTAGGTAATGTGACTATTCAGTCCGCCTCATTTAATTGGGCTGCCAAACTAAATATATGACATCTTAACAAGAAATACTAAGTCTCAAAGCTGAAAATGAAGCCCTGCGAGAGCAACGAGACTTGCATAAGGCTTTAGTTACCCAATTAGTGGAACGCTTTCAAGCTTTGGAAGCGTGGTTGGCTCAGGATAGTCACAATTCTTCTAAACCGTCTTCTAGTAATGGCTTTTTGCGTTCACCTGAAAAGTGTAGTTTGCGTAAGGTGAGGTTCCTCAGGGAACGTGATATTGTTGGCGAATTCGATTTTTACTTTCAAATCAAGCAAAGTCAAGCTCTGTTTTACCTTTATTTTGCACTCGCTTGAGAATTCGCTAACAATGTCAAGCTTAACGCATTACTACTGATACAAAAGGGCTTGTTAAGTGAACTCTACAGTGATTTATCAGATGAATTCAACTTTGACCAAGAAATTGTTAAACAGCTTACAGATTTTGTAGTCTTGTTTGAAGGTATAACCGGAAATTCACAGGGGTTTTTTGCTAGTGAACAAGAGCAAAACACTGAGAGTGCAATATATGAATGGGATCATGAAAACACACAATTTACTTACTGGACTTCGGATTTTGCATCAGCTTTAGAGCGCAAATTTATGTAGGACGTAAAACTAATTAAAGACATTGGCTCTCCTTCTCTTTGAGGGTAGACATCCTGCTCAACGCTACCAGTGTGGTAGGGCGATTGAGCCGAGAAACACGGACACTTGAAGGGCTGTTAGAGAAAGATTTACAGGCAACACCCCTATACCTGGGGCTGATCATTACGATTTAAGGATTTGGGCCAGTCCTGGCCTGACCGCATAAAAAATTTATCGCCGCAGCAGGTAGCGCAAGCTCAGGCTGGAAGTGCAGCCAGTACCGGGCTTTTGTTGCGGGTTTTGCAGGAAATCTTCCGAAACGCGCACGGCACAGGCACTGCTCGGCACGACGCCGTGGCCGGTCGCCGGAAACTCGAAATAGAAACTCTGGCTGAGGTTTTTGGCGGTTAGCTGGCCCAGCGAGGGCGGCGTGATCGGGTCGTACTGGCCGCTCAATACCAGCGTAGGCAGGTCGCTTTTGACCGGTTCGTTTTCAACTGAGAGAGCTTTTTTTGAGGGCCACTGGCGGCAAATCGCGTAAATGCCGTCTTGCGGCAGGGCAAAATTGTCGCGGATTTCAGGCAAGATGTTCTGGGCCGCCGAGCGCACCGCCTCGTAATTGCTAAAGGAAAACTCCTCGCCGCATTGCACCGAAAAATACATCCCTCGGCTGACCGTGTTGCCCCGGAAGAGCGAGAACGGCAGCACCTGGGCCAGCACATCATAGCGTCCGGCCCCGACCGAGCCAATAATAAGCGGCACAGCCTCCAGGAAGCTCGTCACATAGAGTACATCGAACAGGGTACTTACAAAGGTCGCACCGTTTACCAGCACGTCGTAAGTTTTGCCGGTGGCGGTATCGGGAACTTTAAGTAAGACCGGATTGGCGTTAAGCTGGGTCACGGCCTTTGAAAAGGTTTCTTTTAGATTGGGGTAAGTCGTGCTGCATTGGGGATTAGTGGCGCAAGACTGAAAAACCAGGTTTAGCGAACGGTCGAAATAAAGCGGCGTTTCGACCAGCAAATCCGATTGTAACGGCACAGTCGAATCGAGGATTACGCTGCGGAGAGCTTGCGGGAAGTCGCGCATGACGGTCAGGGCCAGGCGCGTACCGTAGGAAACGCCATAAAGATCGAGACTAGAATAGCCCAGAGCCAGGCGCAAATCGTTGATGTCGGCGGCACTTTCGGCACTGTTGTAAGCGGCCAGGTTCACTCCCGCACCGATCAGGCGGTCGCGGCAGGCCAGCATAGCGGCGGCAGCCCGGTCGTTACCTTCTTTGAGACTGATGTTTTTGTCGAGGTCTTTGTAGGCCAGGTCGTTTACTTCGGTGCAGGTCAGGGAAGGTTGCGAGTAGCCCACACCGCGTTGGTCGAAAATAATTACATCCCGCGACCCCAGCCAGGCCCGTGGCGGAAACTGGTCGGAAGCAAAAGATTGAATAATTTCTTCGACCGCTCCGCCCGGCCCACCCTGCAAAAAGACCAGAGGTGGCCCGTTCGGTTTAGGATTGCTGCTTTTGAGGATTGCCACAGCCAGACGCAAGGTTGGCCCGGTGGGTCGGGCGTGTTCTTCGGCCACGACGAGATAACCACAGCTTACATTCTGCCCATCGGTTTGACCGGCGGCCAGCTTGAAAGGACATCTGGCACTCTCGAAACGGGAAAGAGCGGGCGTCGCCGTCGCTGCCGCAGTCGGGGTAAGAGTAGAAGCAGACGGCGTAGGAGCGACCGAGGCTGGGCCAGTCGGCAAAACCAGGATCGAGCCAGACGCGGCTCCCGAAAGTAGCGCAGTAGGAGCCGCCGCTTGTGTCGTTGGGGCTATTGTAATAGAGGCAGTAGTGGGAGCGACTGTGGTCGGGACAGGCACGGCCACGGTGTTTAAAGTGGTCGTTGGGCTGGCGGGTATCGCTACGATTGGCTCGGTCGTTACGGTCGTCAGAGCAGGAGTAGTGGTCGGGCCGGATGCCGCCGAAGACCTGCCATCGCCACAGGCTGAAAGAAGTAAGCTCAGGCTTAGAAGTAGAGGAATAAGCCGATGAAGGTACGACGAAAAGCTAGAACGCATGGCAATTTCTCCAAAGAGTGGCGCGTAGGCCAGGAGCCAGTAAAACATTAACCTCAGGCTATCATACCATTATCTTGCAAGTGCTAACATAACCCATTTCTCCTGAAAGTCCGTTATAGTAGCTAATCTACACCTGAAAAGGGTACAAAGCCCGGTTCTCGCTCAAAGAGCGACGTTACCCGCGCAAGGACAGCACCGGACGCAAGAGCTTTCGCGCTCCCGAAAGTGATTTAGAGTCGAGGTAAGCTTCCAGGGCCGCCGTCTGCAAGCCGGTAGCCAGAGTGGGGTAGGCGTGAATGACCGCCAGAATGCCTCGAATGCCCAGCTTGTGCTGCATTGCCAGGCTCACCTCGGCCAGCATTTCACCCGACCGCGACCCTACAATATGCGCTCCTAGAATTTCCTGGCCTTTGTCATCAAGAACCAGTTTGATAAAGCCTTCGGTCTCGCCTTCGGTCTGGGCGCGGTCAATCTCGTGCCAGGGAAAGCGGACTATTTTTAGCTTGTCGCCGTGCTGTTGACGGGCTTCTGCTTCGGTCAGTCCTACGCGGGAAGCTTCCGGGTCGGTAAAAGTAACCCAGGGGACTACCCGGTAATCCACTTTCCGCCGACCGACTGGCAAAAGCGCGTTCTGGGCGGCAATGCTGCCCTGGTAGCCCGCCACGTGCGTAAAATAGAAGCCGCCGAGCGCATCTCCAACGGCAAAAATATTATCTGTCGCCGTCTGTAGATACTCGTTGACTTTGATGCCTTTTTCGTCGAACTCAGCCCCGGTTTTCTCCAGCCCAAAGCCTTCAACGTTGGGTAGCCGACCCAGAGCTATAATTAGCTCGTCGGCCTCGAAGCGGAGCGTTTCCTGGCCTTGCCGCACCCGCACAATTTTCTTGCCGCCTTCGCGTTGAACTTCCTGCATCCGCGCCCCGGTAATAATTTCCACGCCATCGGCTTTGAGTGCCTCGGCAATAGCCGCCGACATTTCCGGGTCTTCTTTGGGCAACACCCGTTCCGGCCCTTGCACAAGCTGTACCCGGCTACCCAAACGGGCAAAAGCCTGGGCCAGTTCGACCCCGACCGGCCCACCGCCCACAATCAAAAGGGTCGGCGGCAGATGCAGCAAGTCAAAGACATCCTCGTTGGTCAGATAACCGGCTTCTTCCAGCCCTGGCGTAGCCGGTACTT
Organism: Chloroflexia bacterium; assembly: GCA_038206175.1. Taxonomy (GTDB): domain Bacteria; phylum Chloroflexota; class Chloroflexia; order Chloroheliales; family Chloroheliaceae; genus 54-19. Next base: position 10,739 of record JBBRBE010000035.1, on the reverse strand, counting down.
TGGGTCGAGAGCCAGTGGCCACCACGAACGCCTGGCTGGTGATAAGTTCGTCTTCTAACTGTAGCTCGTGCGCCGATTGAAAAAGGGCTTTGCCAAATTTTACGTCTACATTTTCCACGTAAACCTGTTCAGCTTCGCCTATACGGGCAATAGTAGCGTCAATGCGGGCAGCGATTTTTGCCATATCCACTTCTAGCGGGGCGTCCGAGGTGTCTTTTAGCACGGCTCCGGCACGGCGAGCCGTATGCACCATCCTGGCGGCGTGGAGCAGGGTTTTGCTGGGTACGCAGCCGTAGTTGAGGCAATCTCCCCCTAGCCGCTCTCGATCAACGAGGCAGACCCGCGCTCCCAAAGCCGCCCCGATGCGGGCCGCTACCAGCCCGCCCGATCCGCCGCCAATAACGGTTAAATCATACTGGTACTTCGACATGGCTTAATCTTTCTCCTGTTCCGTTCCGTCCTGTTCTGGAAATAGCCCGACCTGTTAAATTTTAAGTTTGTCTTTGGCTTGCTCTGATTCTGCAAGGGTGGAAGCGGGCGAGGTAAGTTTGGAGGGAGGGGCATAAGCACAAAAAATTTCTTCGCAAGCGTAGCTATATTCCAGCGAGGCATCTTGCTCTACTATCAGGCTGGTTTGAGCCGGAGCCTCGGCCAAACCGCCTTGCCGGGCCAGCTTGGTCGGACGTTTCTCGCCGCGCATCTCGGCCCAGACGCTGGAAGCCTCGCCGCCGACTAAAATTACTACGGCACTCAGGTAAAGCCAGAACACAAACACTACCACCCCGGCCAGGCTACCGTAAGTCGCGCCGTAAGATACAACTCGCGTCACGTAATAATTGAAGCCGATTTTAACCAGTTCAAACAGCAAGGTCGCTATTAAGGCTCCCGGCCAGACATCCGCCCAGATCACTTTTCGTTGCGGCACTACCCGGTAAAGGATCATAAAAGTTACAAAGTTCAGACCCCAGGGAATCCCGATAGCCAGCCAATCCCACAGCGGGTTATCTTTAAGATAAGTGCTAAGTTCGGGATTTGTTTCGGCAAAATTGCGGACGCCCTCGTAGCTGAGCGAAATGCCCAACGAGCCTAGAATCAGCAGCAAAAAGAAACCAAACAGCAAGAAGCGCATCACAAGGCTTTCCAGGATGGAGCGTGTCTGGCCCGGCACCTGCCAGAATTTGTTGATGGCATTTGAGAGCGAGTCGAATATCCCCGAACCGCCCCAGACTGCTCCCAGAAAGAACAGTATCAAAAAGATTGGACGGTACTGCTGAGTGTGATCGAGGGTTTGATTGACGATTTCGCTGACATTCACGCTGGCCGAACCGCTAGGGAAAATCTGAGTAAGGGTTCTGATCAGGTTGTAGCGGGCTATCGGGTCGTTATAAATAGCCGAGAACAATAGGACTACTCCCAGGATCAAGGGAAAAACCGAAAAGAGAGCGTAGTAACTGATCTGCGCGGCCAGGTTAGGGCAATCGTCTTTTAGGAATTCCAGTACGACCGTTTTAAGTAAAGCAAACAGGCGACGAAAGAAACCCCGCAGCTTGTTAGCCGTCCGGCTCAAAGCCAGCGGCACTCGTTCGGCCATAAAAGCGGCCTCCCAGGGCCAAATCTGCCCCTTAGAGCGGGTTTTGAGTGAACGCGAACGAGCTGGAAATTCCACCGTCAAACTCTCCTGTGGCTCTTACAACTCTAACTTGAAAGCCAGGAACGAAAATACTTGCACATTCTCGTTACCGGCTCTGCTCTCAGGTTTCAAACTTACTTAACGTGGTGGCAAGCTAGGACCAGGCGACGGAGTACCTTGTGGCTCGGCCTGAATAAAGACGACGTTCTTGTAGCCTAGCTGTAAGAATAACTGACGCAAATTGTCTTCGGCGTTAAGCCGCGCTTTTTGCATCAACTCCCCTTGCTCCAGAATCGTCTTGACCACCTTCTTCTGGCCTTCGTCTTCGACCTGATCCTGCAAGTTCTTGTTCTTGCTGAATCCGGCCAGAATCTCGCTATTTTGTGAAATCACCTTACCGACTCGCTCGGTTCGTAACACCTGCGGAGCAGGCAGTTTGACCGTAACAGTTTCGCCCGAAACGCTAATATCGCTATCCGAAAGCGTGCTCATGTCAATTCCAGCAGTCATGGTAACTACGACCTGATAAACTATCTTTTCCTCCGAAAAAGGTAAGATACTGCCCGTTTTACCTTCGACGATAGTCGAGCCGGGAACTTCCGCCGTCTCCATCTTGTATTGCTTCTTGATCTGCCCCACCAGTACCGGCGAAGGAGAAGCCTGAGTATGAAACGGCGAACTAGGAGACATAAAATAGCTGACGGCGATCACTGCCAGAGGAATAAGGATCGCCAAAAATATTAGACGATTGAGCGCACTAACCGAACCACCACGCGACTTTGCTGACATTCTTGCTTTTTGTCCTTTTGTAGTTTGACTTATTAACCTCGACCTTATTGGACAGTAGTTTTGGCCGTATTGCTGCCAATGAAATAAATTATCAGGATAATTACCACGATCAGGACTAACAAAACCAGTATCCGGCTTACTCCACCCCTGCGATAGCTCATGGTCAAGCTCCTTTCAGGCGGGCGCACCTGAGCAGCACGCCTATTTATTAATACGAAAATCAGCTAAACAAGTTCCCTTTCCCTCATTATAATGCAATTAATATGCCTCGAAGTTCGGATGAGGGAGCCAGGACCCAGACGAAAGTCAAGTTTGGCTCTGCAAAGCCGGAAGTCCACCCGCCGCGTTCGTCTCGGTGACGCTACGATGAATTGCCTGTAGCAACACATCGGCAGCCAAAGCCCCCAGGACGGTCAGCAGCAGGGGGTCAACTAGGGGCGCAGGCGGTAATCCTCCGGTCGAAAGGGCATAAACCAGATCGCCATCGAACATAGTATGAGCAGGTTGGATGGCCCGCGCCATCCCGTCATGAGCCATCATTGCCAGGCGGTGAGCCGCCGCTTTGGTCAGGGGTGCATCGGTAGCGATAACGGCCAGCGTGGTGTTAGTGCCGGGGGCCGGAATAGGCGCGGCCAGCCGACCTTCCCGCAGCAATCGCATCGTACCGAGAAAATAGCCGTCTAGTCGGTGGTAGGCTCCGGCCAGCACTCCCTCGCCCCGGTGAATATCGCCCCAGGCGTTTGTAACTACCAGCGCACCTACGGTGTATTCGTAACGCGGGCCACCCGGTAAAGCCAATCGCAACGGAGCCGAGGCTGTGCCGACCCCGCTCTTCATCGCAAAATCCGGCCCCAGGACTTTACCAACGGAAGCACCCGCCCCGGCCCCGAAATTACCCTCCATCACGGCACTGTTTGCCACGCTACAGGCCAGATAACCCATCAAGGCATCCGGGTATTTATCGGGTTGGCCCACGCCCAGGTCGTATATAACCGCCGCTGGTACAATCGGCACGCGGCCCTGGGGGGTCTGGAAACCGTAGTTGCGCTCGTGAAGATAGTTGACTACGCCACTTGCCGCCGCCAGCCCAAACGCACTTCCGCCGCACAAAGCAATTGCATTGACGAAAGGAACCAGAGAGGAAGGGTCAAGCAAATCGCTTTCCCGCGTACCGGGGGCCGCGCCGCGCACATCTATACCGGCTACGGCTCCTTCCGGCACCAGAATAACGGTCACGCCGGTCAGGGCATCTTCGTCCTGGGCCTGACCGACCTTGATCCCGCTCACATCGGTAATCGAACTCATGGGCATCTCGCTTTGTTCTACGGTCTGGTTCTCGGCTTATACTAAAAGGAAAGCGTCGCAAGCTCTTCTATTATAGCATCCGGGCCGGTGGGGGTAAACGCTTTAGCCGAAATTGGCGTTATGCCCTTAAACAATCTGCATTGGATTAATTCGGCAATTTTTGGCTTTTCTAATAGGCCGGAGGATAATTTTATGCTAAGATAGAACTATAAACGGTGTCATCTATAAGCACTGGACAAGGAGGCGTCTGGTGAGTATCACGAACGAGTCGCCGATAGAGTTAAATCGTTCGACCCTGGCCGAATGGCTAAATGAGGCCCGCGCCCAGGCCGATGAAGCGGCCCTTCCACCTAACCTGCTAGATCGTCTGGTAGCAGTCGCCCGGCCTCGTCGCACTCTACGACGTTTGCGGTTGCCTTCTGGTCTGGATGTAACCGAGGCTGCCGAGCTTGCCGGAGCTTTGGCGCGGGCCACCGAAACGCTTCAGCAGACCGGGCAAAGCTTGCCCGCCGATCTCAGGCTGAGCGAGGTCGAATTGAACCAGGGCGAAACAGACGGAAACGGCTGGCAGGTCAGTTTCAAGCGGTTGCTTCCCGGCCTAAATTCAGAAAGTCAACCGGCCCTGGCCCGGCTACTTTATGCCCTGGCGACAGGCCGGGAAAGGTCGCCCGGCGAAGGAATACCAGGCGAACTAAGCCAACAATTCCCCGAAACCGCTCGTGTTTTGGAACGCAGCGGGCGAGATACTTATAGTTCAGTTTCGCAACTGGCCGGTGCTTTTGGGTGGAGCCTCTACCAGCAAGAACAACTTTTTCAAAATCCGCCTCGTCCGAGTCGTCGCTCGCCGGATAAAGCTCCGGCCCAACCCAAAGCCGAGGTGCAAACCGAGACAACCGAGCCAGGCCTGTCGGCTTCGACCCGGTTGAGCCTGTCGGCCTGGGTCAGCATCGGGGTAGCCCTGGTGTTATTGCTAGGCTTCGTGCTGTACGCTGCCTTCGATCTGGGCGACCCGACGCGACCCGCTCAATCTACCGTTCAGGCCGGGCCGGGAACCCCCACAAGCCCAATTTCCGGCAGTCCCGGCCCTACTACCCCGGCCCAGGCCGTCCAAATTTTACCTCAGAACGACGGCTCGACCCTGACTCGGTTTAACCCCGCTTACGGCGATCCCGCCGAAACAAATTACAAACTGCCGGGCGATATGCCACCTGGCAGCATCAGCCTCGTGAATACCAGCCGTCCTCTGCAACTAGCCGCAATGCAGTGGTCGCTCGGCCAGAACATTTACCTGAGTCTGGCCGACGGAGGCTGGGAGTCGTGGGATCTGGGGAGTGGTAAACGAATTAGTCGCCGCGAACTACCCCAGCCTGACCAGTACGTCTGGTCAAGTTACGCTCCCGACGGCGAAAACTGGGCTGCCGTAGGTCTGGACGGACAGTTGCGCCTGGGCCACGGCGGGCGGGTCTTGCGGACGGCCCCTTACGCCGCTACTTCGACTTCAAATTTAAATAGCTACAACTGGCAGAGCAGCAACATCCGAGCTTTTAGCTGGTCGCCCAACAATACTTATCTGTGCGTGACCCTGCCCGATAACACCTGCCAGCTATGGAGCTACGAGGATGGGCCGCACGAGATCAAGCTCGATAGCACCACCAATACCGATCCCATTAGCTTTGCTAACATAGATAATTCCGATCCTTTCTCCCAGCAGCGTAACGTTATCTGGTCAGCCGATAGCCAGTTTATCGGGAGGTACGTCTCCAAAACCACTTTCCAGATTTTCGAGACCAGAACGCTTAACTCCGTGATGCTCACCAACCTGAGTGACCCGGCAGACAAAAATAGCTACCTCGACAATAATACCAGCAACGGCCCGTTGGATTACGCTTTGTCAGGCGATAATCGTTACCTGGCTCTGGTGCGTTGGACACTTACACCGTCAACAAGTACGCCAAACAGTAATCCACGGATCGGCGCGAAGGCTAACCTGAGCATCTGGGAGTTACCGTCCTTTACTACCACAGATAACAGGGCCGCCAGACAACCGGGCCTGAATTCCCCAGGAGCTACTTTCGGCTCTTCGGGCCTGACGCCCGCTCCATCTGGAACTGGCACAACTTCGCCACTCAAGGCCCGGCGGGTCCAAAGCATTGAACTGACCGACCTGACGATAGGAAATGCCTGGCTTAGTGCCGTGACTATGGAGTGGAGCCGCGATGGACGGCTGGCAGTTGCCGGACGACTGGCCCAACCGGGCAAAGCCGCAACAGATAGTGATTTTTACTTCTATAACGCGCCGCGTCAAACCCAGGTGACAGTGTTCGACCCGACGCCCGCTAAAGAAGAATGGACGCCCGGAGCGCATTGGACTTTGCCCCAAACGGCTGCACTTACCTACATGCACTGGTCGCCCGAAGGTCGTCGCCTACTGTTTAACAACTCCCAGAATGCACTCTTGCTCTACCGACTGGCTGACGAAGGTACGACTACCCCGCCCGCACTCCAAACCCTTCAAGCCGGGGGACAAGGGCAACCGGAATTGCTCGGTCGCGGATTACTCTTTTCTTCACCCGATGGCAAGTTGGCGATTGGCTATGACAGTTCGCTCAAAGTGGTAGTCCAGGACTCGCGGACGGGAGCGACAGTCTCCGAACTACCGCAGGTTGCGGGTCGGGCTTTCGACCGCCTGATCTGGTCGCCCGATGGCCGCTACCTGGCCGCCAGTTATGTTTATCCTATCCGCCCAACCAGTAGTAGCCCCCCTCAACCAGTTATCCGGGTCTGGCAGCTTGAAAACGGTCAGTCTAAAGTGGTGGGCGATCTGGTGATTCCGGCAAACGAGCAAGGTGCTGGCAACTTTAGCTGGACTTTAGCTAGCCAAAACCCGGCTATACTCTTCGAGGCCAGTGCTAGCGAAGTAGGCCGTTGGGATATAACTAAGCCACTGCCACCCCTGGAGGAACAACTTAAAAACCCATCCTCTACCCCGCCGCTCTTCGAGATAATCGGCCACGTTACGGCTCCACAGCGAAGGAGTAACGGCAATTTCAATAACGGCACAGTCTGGTTGCCCGATTGGAGCGGCATCATTACCAGTGACGGCTCTTACGGTGGTAGCTACGGTCTTTACAAGCTCAAACCAGGCCCTGCCGACAAAGGCAAGCAGGAAGAAGTTCAAGGGGTACTGTTCGACCCCAACCCTGGCAAAGACGGTATCTCTTTTAGTGAAGGTTTTTCTATAGTGGCTTCGCCTGACAATAAGCTAGTCGCCTTTGGGCAGAGCAACGGCTTGGTCAACATCTACGAAACTAACAGCGGCAAATTAATTAAAGCCTTTACCGCTCACCAGGGCCGCCTTTACAGCCTGGCCTTCTCGCCAGACGGCCAGAGTTTACTGACTTCAGGGGGAGACCGCACGGTTAAAATCTGGGAGACCAGCACCTGGCGCATGACCCAGATTCTGCGCTCACAGTTCCAGGGCTACCTTTCGGCAATCTGGCTGAGTGACAACCGCACCGTCCAGGTTACATACTCCGGCGGTTTTAGTTCTGGCTACTCCACGACACAGTTCTTCTGGCGTGTAAAATAAATCGTAACTGTTCACCCAGCCTCGCTGCTGTCACGCCCTGTCACGCCCTGTCATTCTGAGCGTAGCGAAGAATCTAGATTCTTCGCTACCCTCAGAATGACAGGGCTGAATAGTTACAATAAATCTTTTAATTATCCAAAAAAGAAAAGCAGGTCATCTCGTTTGATTTGAGATGACCTGCTTTTCTTTTTACAAACAATAAAGGGTTTAAGCCAGGGACTTGTTAATAACAACTCCTGGCCCTTCTACCCTTAAACTCTTAATCGTTCTTCTTGGTAACGTCCTTGAATTTGTCGCCTACATTGTCGGCGGCGTCTTTGGCTTTGTCGCCGATGTTTCCGGCTACGTCCTTAACCTTGCCCAGGAAGCCCTGGCCCTTGCCTTCGGCCTCATTGGCTGCGCCCTGCTCCTGGAGTTCGGCGTCGTCGGTTGCATCGCCAATTCCTTGCTGGGCCTGTCCGCCGAGTTCTTTAGCTTTACCTTCTAATTTGTCGAATGCTCCGTTGCTCATGGTCGTTTTTCCTTTCACTTGCTTCCGGTAAGTCTATACTACGTTCCAGCTTATACTTTGCAGGTTCCGTGCCACGAGTAAATTGAGCCTGTGGCACCCCGGCAAGTCTGATAGAGGTGTAAAGTTTCTCGAAAACCATCGCTGGTTTCGTGGCTCAAGCTGGCGGCCAGTATAAGTATCAAGGGTAAGCTGGGTTTCAAAGAAAAAGACCGGCTTTTAGCGGTCTTTTTCTGGTGATAGTTATAATTGGGCGAGATTTAATGTGAAACGCGCCCGTTGCGCTGGGTTTTTTCAGGATTAAGATAATAGGTCATACTTTGCAACAGACCTACCGGATCAATACTGCGAGTTCGCACATCCGGCGGTACCTGCAAGCTGACCGGGGCGTAATTCAGAATAGATTTTACTCCGGCACTTACCAATAAGTCTACCACTTCCTGGGCATTGGCGGCAGGTACTGCTACGATAGCAACTTGTAAGCCCATTTCCGGGATGATTTCGGGAATTTCATTGTAGTGGTGAACAGTATGTCCGACCAGTTCCTGCCCAACTTTACGCGGGTCGGCGTCGAAAAGGGCTACAATATCAAAACCTTTATCACGAAAACCGTTGTAGCGGGCAATGGCTTCGCCCAGATGTCCGGTACCAATCAAGGCTACACCCCACTGGTGTTCCAGGTGCAAAATATCGCGTATCTGATTGAGCAGGAACTGGACGTTGTAGCCTTTGCCTTGCTTGCCGAACTCACCAAAATACGACAGATCACGCCTTATCTGAGCAGCCGTCACCCCGATGCGGGCACCTAATTCGCTACTGGATACCGTAGTAATGCCTTCGCTTGCCAGGTACGAAAGGCTACGGGCGTAAATCGGCAATCGCCGGATTACGATGTCCGGTATCTCAATATCTTTCATCATTGTCCGATGCTCCTTTCACGGTGCCTGGTAGCGACATCGTTGCCCGGCCCGGTGTGATTAGAGGTAATTATCAAATTATAAATAGATAATAATAGCAAAGGAAGCCTGTTGGCTGCCTTTCACAATAGCTTCAAGGCGTGGTTAGTAGAAGTTACGAGACAGGGAAGCTAGAGATTAACCACCAGGAAAAGGCTCTAAGCTCACACTGGCTAGCTTAAAGGCTTGAGGCCCACATGGATTGCTACTGCACCCAGGCCATATCGTTTGAAGCGCACCTGGCTCAACCCGGCTCGCTCCATAATCCGCTTTAGCTCTTCGGGCGGCGGAAAGTTGCGGGCAGATGCCGGTAGATAATTATAAGCTTCTTTGTGTCGGCTGATTAGCCGACCGACTAGCGGCACTATCTGGTTGAAGTAAAGCTGATGGCCCCAGCGAACCGGGGCGAATTTAGGTTTGGCTACTTCCAGACAAACCACCCGACCACCCGGCTTGACTACCCGGCACATATCGCGGAAAGCCTGCTCGATATTGACCACATTACGCATAGCGAAACCAGTCGTAATACAATCAAAAGTGTTATCTTCAAAAGGCAAATTCAAGGCGTCGGCCCCGACCCAACGCACCCAACTGGCTACTCCCGCCTTGACCGCTTTGGGCGGACCGGGCAACATCATATCAATATTGAAATCACTGGCGATTATCTCGCCCTGCGGCCCTACTTTTTCGGCCAGAGCCAGCGCAATATCGCCCGTACCAGTCGCCACGTCCAGAGCCTTACCGCCCACAGGTGGCGCGGCTTCGGCCACCACCACTTTACGCCAGCCCTGGTCGAGGCCAAAAGTCATCAAACGGTTCACCCGGTCGTAAGTCGGTGCGATCTGCGAGAACATGCGGCTCACATATTCAGCCTTGTGTTCGGGCTGAAATTCTTTGAGCCGGGTGCTTTCGATACGGTGAATTACAGGTGCCTGTTCGGGTTTTAACGGTTCCATAGGTCTTTAATACTTCCTTTTTCCAGCCGAACCAAGCCAGATCACAATATATCAGGGCTAGAGGCCGGATTGATATTATTTTAACATTCTAGCCAGGTAAAATCAAGAGGTTTTGCCGATTTTATCACAATCTTTAGGACAGCCTGGTGTGAAGAAAAGAGGTACTAAGCGAATTAGTTATGTGGTATACTAAGCATTAAGACTAGAAGTAAAGGGGTTTGAATCTTGTGCAGGGACGATATGAGGCACCTCAGTATGACACTTAATAACTCTACCTCAACCCTGACTTCTACTCCTCGACGGGTTCGTGTCATGATTGTAGATGATCAACAGTTAGTACGGGAAACTTTACAGGCTGTTCTGGCAACCGAACCTTCTTTCGAGGTAGTGGCAGTTTTAGCCTCCGGTGAGGCTGCCCTGGCCCAAGCGCAAGCCTTGCAGCCAGATATTGTGCTTATGGACATTGAAATGCCCGGAATGGATGGGTTGGCGGCCACCCGCGCTCTCAAGCAAAGCCAGCCTTCTTGCGAAATCTTGATGTTGACGGCTTCGGACGACCGCGAGTATTTACGGCAGGCTTTGCTCTATGGGGCAAGTGGGTACATTCTTAAACGGGGCGAACAGGCTAATCTAATCGAAGCGGTTAAAACAGTCGCCAGTGGTGGCTCTTTGATCAACCCGGCGATGCTACGCACCTTAATCCAGGAATTCGCCGCTTTACCGGGGCCGGGGTTGACCCCTTTGCCGGTGCAACGTGGTTTTAGTTCGGCCCAGCAGGAGAGCAAACCGGCAGCCCTGGCCGACCTCACCCGCCGCGAAAAACAGGTTTTGAGCTTGATCGGGCAGGGTCTCAGTAACGCAACTATTTCGCAGCAGCTTAATATCAGCCCCGATACTGTTAAAAGCCACGTGCGAGCTATCTTTGAAAAACTGGACGTGCGCGACCGCACCCAGGCGGCGGTGCTGGCGGTGCGCTATCATCTGAGCTGATTCTTTTTTAGCTCGA
>JBBRBE010000034.1:0-39881 GCA_038206175.1 Chloroflexia bacterium | reverse complement strand
GTGGTAGTAGGCTTACTTAACTGCAAGGGCCGTTGTGATCTGGCTCAGGTCCGCCGGGAGATGGAGTATGACCCTAATCTCGCCCTCGAATTATTGCTTACCAACCTTTTGTCAAGCAAATGACTATGCAACCGCCCTGTTTTTGGGAAGGGTCAGGTTTACAAGTCTGGCCCACAGGGGTTAAAATGAGAGGAAGATAAATAGCCCGCTAAGCTTTACGATTTAGTGGCGATAAGCCAGGAGCTATTTTAGATTGCAGGAAAAAGAGTAGAATAGATGCTGGAATGTGGAGTTGACCTGATCGAAATAAGCCGGGTCGAGGGAGCCGTAGCCCGCTTAGGAGCGCGGTTTCTAAATCGCATCTTTACCGAGGGTGAACGAAGTTATGCCAACGGGCGGGGGCCACAACTGGCGGCACGCTGGGCCGCTAAAGAAGCCGCCGCCAAGATTCTGGGTACGGGCCTCTGGCGGCAGGGCGTAAGCTGGCACGACATCGAGGTAGTGAACGAGCCAGGCGGTAAACCAACCCTCAAATTAAGCGGTCAGGCCGCCCGTTACGCCGCCGAGCGCGGCCTGACTAACTGGCGGCTCAGCCTCTCTCACTCGCGGGACAACGCAATCGCTTTTGTAGTGGCGACGGATTAGCTTTTTTAGAAGTCCAAAGAGATTAAAGAGATAAGGACGAGAAGATGAAACTGGTAACAGCCGCCGAAATGAAAGAGATCGAGCGGCGAGTGGAAGAAGACGAAAAATACCCGGTGCCGATCCGCCAACTGATGCTCAATGCCGGGCATAGCGTGTTTCAGGCCATTACGGCGCAAGGTCAGTTCGACCCGCAGGCGGTCGAGGGGAGCGAACTGGACGAAGGCGTGATCGTGGTGTTAGCCGGGCCGGGCAATAACGGCGGCGATGCGATGGTCGCTGCCGCCCTTTTGCGCCAACAATTCCCCGATGCCGACCTCAAAATCTATTTCCACCGTCGCCCTCGGCCCGAAGACGACGATGGCTTTCCCCAAAAACTCACTTACACCGAAGCCGAAGAGCAGGACGGGATCGAACTGGAAGGTGAACCGGCTTTCGAGGCGTTGGAAAGCGACCTGGAAGAAGCCGCCCTGGTGGTAGATGGGTTGCTGGGAGCGGGGATCAAGCGACCCGCCACGGGAGCATTAGCCCGAATTATTGATCTTGTGAACGAGGCCCACGCCGAGCGACAGCACGAACTCAACCCGCTCTTTGTCGTAGCGATTGATGTGCCGAGCGGCCTGGACAGCGATACGGGCGAGGAGCAGGGCGCGGCTATCGAGGCCGACCTGACCGTTACGCTTGGTTATCCCAAGCGTGGTCTCTACACTTACGCTGCCGCCGACTATAGCGGACGGATTACGATTGGCGACATCGGCATCCCCGGCACGTTGGCTGATGAAATCGAACGCGAAGTTGAAGCTAACAAACAACCTTGCCTGATTACTTCGGCCTGGGCGCGTCGCCATCTACCGGCCCGCCCTCTGACCGGACATAAAGGAACTTTCGGCAAGTTGCTGGTGCTGAGCGGGTCGGCCAACTATCTAGGCGCACCTTACCTGTGTACTGCCGCCGGAATGCGGGCCGGGGCGGGCCTCGTCACTCTGGCCGCGCCACAGACGATTATAAACGTGCTGGCAACCAAGCTTAGCGAGAACACGTTCCTGGTGTTGCCGGAGATCGCCTCCGAGGGCGCAGCGCAACAGGTCGCTCAATCCCTGGCGGAGACTATCAGCGAGGGTCGCTACCGGGTGCTGTTGATGGGGCCAGGGTTGGGTAACGATGACACGAAAGCCGATCTCGTGCGGCGCATCCTCGATTGGGGGAGTGAGCCGGATTTCAAGTGGCCGCGCCTGGTAATTGACGCCGATGGCCTGAATCTTTTAGCGAAAGTGCCGCAATGGTGGACAAAGCTACCTGCCGGTAATATCCTCACGCCTCATCCCGGCGAACTGGCGACCTTGCGAGGCACTTTGATTGACGAAATCGAAGCCGACCGGATTAAATCGGCGACCGAGGCGGCGCGAGAATTTCGGCAGGTCGTGGTGCTGAAAGGAGCTTATACGGTGGTGGCTGCCCCGGACGGACGAGTTAAGCTCAACCCGGCGGGCAACGCTGCAATGGCGACGGCGGGTAGTGGTGATGTGCTGGCCGGGATTGCGGCGGGCCTGCTGACCCAACTGGCGAAAGACCCCGCCACCGATACATTCGACGCGGCTTGCCTGGCGGTCTACCTCCACAGCATGGCGGGCGAACTGGTGCGGCGCGAACTGGGCGATATGGGGCCACTGGCGGGCGATTTCCTGGCTGCCATTCCGCAGGCAGTAGTTTCGCTCAAAAATGGCGACAGCCTGGAGTAGGGAGGCCGAGACTAGGGATGCATGATTACCGTCACTAAATCTGCCCAGGCGTCGGCGGTATCGAGACGCTTTCCAAATTCTACTTTCTTCTTTTGGGGTGGGCTGGCCCTGGTAAGCTCGGTCGCTTTCGGCCTGTATCTTCGCACCCTGAGCTATGGCTTTTTGTCCGACGACTACTTTCTGGTCAAAGACCACCACTTTAACGCCCCGACTTTTCTGGACAGCCTGGCCTACTTTGGGCGCGAGTGGGGTATGGGCCTGGGCTGGAATTTCTACCGGCCTCTGGTGCGGGTGTTCTGGTGGGTCGAATGGGCCATCTTTGGCGAAAATAGCGGCGGCTGGCACTTTGTCAGCGTCTTGCTGCATATGGCAAATGCGGCCCTGGTTTATCTCCTGGTCTGGCAATTAACCCGGCAGAGCGCGACGGCAACTCTGGCCGGGCTATTTTTTAGCTTGCACCCTCTGCACGTCGAGCCGGTTAGCTGGATTGCCGACCAGAGCGATCTGCTGGTTGGCGTCTTTTGCCCTGCCGCTTTGAGCTTGTATATTCACTCCCGGCAAGCTACTACCGCTCGGCCCTGGCTTTACTATGCTTTATCGCTCGGTTGCTTCGGACTAGGCTTGTTCAGCAAAGAGTCGGCTTTAGGCTTTGCTCTGGCTCCGCTGGCCTACGAACTTATTTTTAGCCCGTGGCAGCGCAAGGGGCGGTTCTGGCTGGGTCTGGTGGCGCGGCAGGTTCCTTTCTGGCTGGTATTTGGGTTGTACTGGCCCCTCCGCCTGTTTGCTCTGCGGAGCGTGGGTGGCTCGGCTTCTACCAGATGGACTTTTAACCTCGGCACTTTTTTTGACACTTATCGCGATTGGCTCTTGCAGCCTCTTTCACTTGAGCGTACCCTCGTGCGACTGTTTCTGGGTTTTTTAGTGATAGTTCTGGTGGTCGGCCTTGTGCTGTACGAGCGCGGTGATAGCCGAACTACAGCTACTAACCCGGCCCTATCTTTCAGGTTCAGCCGCACCGCCCTGCTCGGTCTGGTCTGGACAGGCTTGTTTTTGATCCCGAATGTGCCGATCAAGCCTTACTCGCGCTATACCTACATTTCAAGTATCGGAGTGGCAATCCTGGCGGCGGTTCTGTTGGGACCGCTTTTCAAATTCGGTTCAAACCGGGAAGCCAACGGCCAGAAAGGTTTTCTTCAGAGGTTAAATTGGATTTACATATCCCTCCCGGCCACCGGAATTAAACTTGTGGTAGCGGCCAGTTTAGGCTGGTTGGCTTTTGCTCAGGTGCGGTCGGTGCAGCGCGATTGGTCGCAAACTGACGAATTCAACCGGGCAATTCTGGCTCAACTTCAAGAGCAAATACCCGAAATAAATAATTACTCGGTGGTTTATCTGGCGGGTCTGTTGGAAGCTCAACCGGGCAAGCGGAACGCTCCTTTTGAGGTCGGCTTTATCGAGTCGGTGCAGTTGCGCTACACTAACCCGACGATCCAGGCGATCCCGGTCTCCGGCTTTGCTGTGGTCGAGCAACGCCTGAACCAGACCCATTTTGCCGAATACCGCGATGGTCGCCTGGTGCAACGCGACGATCTGGTAAGAAATCTACAGGCCCGCAATGTGAGCATCAAGGATAAAAAGGAAATCCCGGCCCTCACCTGGACTTTTGGGCGGGCCGAAGACGCGCAGGGTTGGCTCTGGCTAAATGAGGCGGCCAGACCCGGCCCAGGTGGTAAAAGCTTGCAGATCGAGGCTCCGCAAGGTGGGATTCTCCGCAGTCCGGCTTTCATCGTTCCGGCCCCGGTTCTGGCAAAGTTTGAATTAAAACTTCGGGCGCAGCCTTTGCCCAACGGCCCCCCAACCGCCCAACTGGTGTTGCACTGGCTGGTCGAAACACCCGGCGGCCTGGTAGAACGGGCCAGTGCGCCCCTGGTCGTCGCCACGGATGGCCGCACTGCCGTCTACAGCCTCAAGCCACCCGATATGAGCGCGTTCTTGTATAACGACACTGTGCGTGAAATCCGGCTAGAAGTACCGCCCGGCCTCGCCCATCTGGAAATCGAGTCGGCCCAACTCTTTCGATTGCCTTAAAAGCTATTTTAGTACCGCCGGTCGTAAATCGGTAGCGAAATTTGTGAATGTCTCAGTCCCTCTTTTTCTCGTTTGTGTACGACCTATAGGAGCATCTTTCAATGCCTGAGACAGAAATAGTTAATGATCCCCCGGTGCTGACCTCTCTCGACCAGGTGACAGCCGAGTGGCTTAGTGAGACTTTGAGGCGGCAGGGAGGACTTGAGCGCGGCGAGGTGGTGGCAGTCGAGCGAAGTTGGCCGCACCCGAAGGAAGCCGAACGGTTTGCTTATCTAAAACTGACCTATTCTGCTGAAGCCGTGGGTCTGGCTCCGGCCCGCCTCTTTGTAAAGCTTTCGCGGCAGGTCGTGCCGGGTGGTTTGCCCTACACCGGCCAGGAGGAAGCCGATTTTTATAACCGGGTCGCTCCGGCTATGCCCAATCCCCCGATTGCCCGATGCTACGACGCAGTTTACTCGCCCGACCACAATCGAGCGCATTTCTTGCTGGAAGACCCTTCCCACACCCATCTAATCGAGTCACTCTCGCAGTTGCCGCCAACCCGCTTCCAGGCCGAACAAATAGTAGACGCGCTGGCCCAAATCCAGGCGTTCTGGTGGGGACACCCTCGTTTAGGTCGGGACATTGGCAAGCTTCCTACCGCCGAAAGGCCGCAACGTTTCGGAGCCTGGGCCGAGCGTATCCTGCCGCGCTGGTTGGATTTCCTGGGCGACCGTTTACCAGTCTTACGCCGCCAGATTTACCTTGAGGCCAGCGAAGCTTTGCCGACTCTGTTAACCCGCCGAACCGTGGGTAGCCCGGCCCTGACGGTCGTTCACGGCGACCTGCATATCGGCAATTGCTTTTATCCCCGCAACCCCTCCAAAGACCACCTCCGCATCTTCGATTGGGAAGATTGGAAAGTTGACCTGGGCCTGACCGATCTGGCCGGACTGCTGGCTCTGATGTGGTTTCCTGAACGTCGGGCCAGAATGGAACTTGAACTGGTCCAACGTTACCATCGGCGGCTGATAGAGGGAGGCGTAAAGGGTTACGACTGGCAAGCGTGCTGGTTCGATTATCGTCTGGCCGTGATCATAATGCTATTCGCGCCGGTTGGACAATGGAATATGGGCCTACCAACAGATCAGTGGTGGAATCACCTTGAACGAATAACTCTGGCCTATCAGGATTTAAGGTGTAGGGAGTTGTTAGATTTATAAGATAGGCCAGGCGGCGGTTGCAATCCCCCGGCCCAGACCTTATAATCCCGCAAAGGAACAAAACGAACACGGCAGGAAGGTATACAGGTTATTTAAACATGAATGTTGCGGATATAATGACCCGTGAAGTGGTTTTCGTTGCACCGAACGCTTCGGTGCGAGAAATTGCGCGGGTGCTGGTGGAATACGCCGTCAGTGGCGTGCCGGTGGTGGAAAACGGCCAGGTCATCGGTATTGTCACCGAGGAAGACCTTGTAATTCGGGACGCTATTGTAGATATGCCTTATTTCTTTGGCGTTTTCGATTCGGTTTTCTACCTGGGCCACAAACGGCACGAATTTGACGAGGAAATGCACAAAATTCTGGCGACTGAAGCCAAAGACCTGATGAGTACCAAAATGGTCACGGTTTCACAGAATGCTTCGGTGCAGGAACTGGCACCTTTGATGGTTAAGCGCGAGGTCAACCCAGTCCCGGTGCTTGGGCCGTCCGGTGAACTTGTCGGCATCGTCAGTCGCTCCGATCTGGTGCGCCTGATGGTAGCCGAAGATCAGGTCGAAGACGGCGAAACCGTGCCGATGGAAGCCTCGCTCGAAGAGGATATTGCCACCGGGCGACAACCGGGGGTCGGTCAGTAAATGGCCTTTCCGCTCACTCTCGAAGAAGTTGTTTTGAGCGTTCCCCGCGCCTGGGCTGAAATTGACCTGAATGCAATCCGGCATAACGTGCAGGCTTTGCGCCGCCATATCGCCCCTTCCGAAGTGACGGCGGTAGTCAAGGCGAACGGTTACGGCCTGGGAGCGATTCCAATTGCCAGGGCTGCGCTGAGTGCGGGTGCGGTTGGGCTGGCGGTATCGAGTTGTGAGGAAGGGCAAGAGTTGCGGGCGGCGGGCCTGGCCGGGCCGATCCTGGTGCTGGGCTTTGTGCCGGTCGAACTGGCTCCTCTGTGCGTCCAGACCCGCCTAACCCTGACGGTTAACACGCCGGAACTGGCTCAGGCTCTTTCGCGGGCCGCTGTTCGGCTGGGCCGGGACAGCGTGCCGGTGCATCTCAAGCTCGATACCGGTCTGCATCGCTATGGCCTGGACGCCGAGGCGGCCCTGGCCCTGGCGCGTCTGATTGCCGGTTTGCCCGGCTTGCAACTGCAAGGGCTTTATACTCACTTTGCCAGTGGCGACGAGTCCGACCGCTCCTTTGTCCACGAGCAACACCGCCGTTTCATCGCGGCCCGCGAACTCCTGGCCGCTCAGGGCTTTCACTTCCCGCAGCAACACCTCAGCAACAGTGCTTCGGCTATCACCGTGCCGCAAGTTCGGGCCAGCTATATGCGGGCCGGATTGTCCCTTTACGGCTACTATCCTACGCCCGGCGTAGAGACCGTGGCCCGGCGCGAACGGCTGCTGCTTCGCCCGGCTTTCAGCCTTAAAAGCACGGTTGTTCGTTTGAGTACCCTTCCGGCGGGCGAATCGGTCGGCTATAACCGTACCTTTGTCGCTCAGGAAGAACGCCAACTGGCTCTCGTTCCAATTGGTTACGCCGATGGCTATCCTCGCGCTCTGAGCAATCGGGCCTACGCCCTGGTGGGAGGTTGCCGCGTCCCGGTGGTGGGTCGGGTTTCGATGGATCAAATTACCCTGGATGTAACGGGCGTTGCGGGGTTGCAGCAAGGCAACGAGGTAGTGCTAATTGGTCCTCAGGGCGAGGAGTGCGTAACGCTGGAAGAAATTGCCACCCTTTGCGACACCATTCCCTACGAAATCCTGACCGGGCTGGGACGGCGGGTCGCACGAATTTATCCTGGGTAATTTTTGGGTTGTCAAGGTGAAGTGGCATTAAGCGTATGCGTAGCTACGCGGTGGAGCCGGATTATCGAAGGGTGGTTGGTTTTCGTCATCTAGCTCTGGTAAGTCCGTTTCTTCTTCAAGCTTGCTTTCTTCAACTACGCTATCGTCGCCAAAGATTTCGTCCGGGGCAAAGAGAGGAACCTCGATAGGCGCGGGCCGTCGGGTCGAAACCGCCGCCGGAGCCGCAAATTGGGCCGGTGCGCTCGATAGTCGCTCGATGTAATCGCCCGGCAGAGGCTCGAAAGCGAAAAGATTAGTCTGGCCGTCCTCGTCTCGTTGGCGGACGACTGCCGCACCCGGTAAAGTTTCGCGCACGGCTTTCAAGAAGCGTTGGGACAAACCCATGCGGCGGGCGAACCCGGCCAGACCGGGGCCGCTCTGGTTAAAAAAGAGGTGGGTCTGGGCCTGTTCAAGCAGCGTCCGGCCCGGATGCGAGTTCAACCATTCGTCCAGGCGGGGCGATAGCAACCACAGGCTCAGGCCCACGCGGGCGGCGTTACCGGCCAGCCAACCCAGCGAACGGGCCGCTACTGGATCAGTCAGAAGTTCGTGAGCATCCTCCACCACCAGTAAGCACGCTCGTTGCGGCGGTTGCACCCCGATCTGGGCGGCAAAGCGAGCAAACAAACGCGCAAAATAAAAGCGTTGCGCTTCGTCGCTCCACTCTCGCCGCACTTCGGCGGACAACCCTACAAAGAGTAAATCCTGGCGACCGGGGGCGGGCAGACGGGTGGGCCGACTGCACAACCAACCGTACCGCCCGCTATAGCCCAGCTTTCGCAATTCCTCGGCCAGCCGCAAGTAGCCGCTAGTTTCGGCCCGAATCCAGATGCTGGCGGCGTTCAATTCTTCGTTGCGGCTTACCCGTGCAATCGCGCTTTCGACCAGTACGGCGGTTAAGTCTTCCTTTAGCTCGTCATCCAGGTTCAAAAGAGCCGACAGGAAGCCGCCGATCTCCCCGACCCAGATTTCCAGGTTGCTAATTTGAGCCAGGCTTTCCGCCGTCACTTCCAAAGGGTTAAAATGGAACTGGCTTTCTTCTGGCCCAATGCTCAGGTATACGCCGCCCAATTGTTGCACGGTTCGCGCCCATTGGCCTTTGCGATCCAGTCCGCAAACGGCCCCACCCTTCAGGCGGCGCATCGCCGTCAGGTAGCGCGTCAGTGATTTAGCTTCCTGGGCCGAACTTTTGCCCTCTTCGCCCACCAGAAAGAAAGCCATTTCGCCTACCCGCTGGGCCGGGTTCAGATAAACCGCTTCGCTCGTCGGCGATAAACCTACCAACGGCTGATCGGGCCGCAAGTCGGGCTGACCGACTGCACCGAGGTGGGCCAATCGTCCGGCTTCGGCGGCAGGTAACACGAAAGGGCGGTCGAAGCGGCTCAGGTTCAGGGGCGCACAATCCAGCAGGGCGGCCCCGGTCTGGCTCGTTGTGCCGGTGCGATGGGCCGCCAGACCACAATCGCGCAGTTCTTCTTCAAATACCGCGCACTCGTTCTCAAAATCCTCCGGCCCGGCCCGCAAAGCCAGCGTCACGCCGACCTCGAAAAAGCGTTGGCGCGGATCAAGCAAGGCCGTTAGCCGCTTCTGCACTTCCTGCTTTTGCTCTCCAACTTCGGTGGCTTCCCGGTGGCGGTTGTTCGTCTGCAACTCGGCGTACTCGCGTTCCAGACTTGCCAGGCGGCGTACCAGCACTTCGCGCAGGCTGAGATCGGCAAAAGCCGGAGCCAGATGTACCGTCAGGTCGAACTCGCTGGCTCGTAACGCCTCGTTTTCCAGCAAGCGGCGCGTCCAACCGGCCTCATAGTTGAGCGGCGGAGCCGAAAGCGTCCAGTATGCACTTAGTTGTTGGCGGGGTAAGTCATTCTCGGCAGTATAAGGCCCGTCGGCAAGCACCCACTCCGGCCCGACCCGAAAACCAACCTCGGCTAACCATTCGGAATAAAGCGGGTCGGGGTCGGCTTGCCCGGCGTCGCGTTGGTCTTGCAGGAAAGCCGGAGCGTAATAATCGAGCAGCAAAGCTCCTAGTTCGGCGGCATTACAAATCGTCGCGTCGCAGGGTAAGCTTGCCAGTAACCGGGCCAGACGGTCGGCCAGTTCATCCTCGGTACGGCCTGAAATCAGCAGACCGCACCAGAGGCGGGCTAAACCTTCATCCTCGGTCGGGTAGATCAGGCTATCGAGATAATCTTGTAGGAAAAAGGCCGTTATTTCTTCGTCGCGCATCTGGCTGAGAGCTTGATTTTGCCAGGCTTCGTAGTGCTGGCCGAGTTGAGCGCGGCGACGTTGCAAAAGGAACTGGGTCGGGCTATCGTCCGGCAGAGCCTGGCAGAGAGCGGTATAAAAGGCGTTATCGTCCTTGCTTTCAGCCAACCAGCGATTCAACCCCGGCCCGTGCAACCGCAGGGCTGCCGTGAAAATCGGCCCGATGCTTTCGGCATGGCGTTTGCTGTTAGGGGGAGGCGGGAAGAGATCGGCGGTATATTCCGGCGCAAGTTCAATCAGGCCGAAGCGTTCGCCTCCGGCCTGATTGCGGGCCTGTCGCACGGTTTTGAAGCCAGTCAGCAGGGCCAACCCATCTGATTTATTTTTTCTAAACAGAGCCAGGGCCATAAATCCACCCGCCGCGCTTAGCCTTGAGCTAAACGGCTTTCCCTAAATAGCATGATGTGTAGCGGCGAGAACTCTCACGGCTACACATCATTTTGTTTTCACTGTATTTGTTTGCGGCTACAAATTTTGTCCCAGCATTACTTCCTGCTTAGAAGTTCCAGAGTTAACCCCTGCTTGCTCACTTACCGTTACGCCAGTTGTTCACCGAAGTGACAACCTGGTTGATGTAAGCCGGTGGGTTATTACGGTCAGCGGCGGGCGCATACTTTGGAATGATCGTCTCGACCGTCCGCAAACCCCAGGCGTTGATGTATAAATTCTTGATCAACTTGTACCAGTCTTCCATTCCGGCTTCCCAGGTCGGATATTTACGGAAGCCCTGATAGCCCTCGAAACCGCTATCGTTGGTCTGCCGGATGTTGCCGATAGATTTAGTCGTAACGGCGACGCCTTTTGTGCCGGCAGTGCTTTCGTGAACGAAGAAGGCCAGAGGATAAGCCGGATCAATACCGTACTTCAGGCCTAGATCGTACAAAGCCTGGCCCTTGCCGACCGCCGGAGAGTTGTATTGCCGCAAAACTTCCTCGATTTTGGCAACGCTGATGCTTGGTTTTCCTTCGACACTGTTCGCGCCGGGAACTGCCGGAGGAGCGGCCTGTTTTTGCTCGGTAGTTGTATTGGCGGCAGCCACCCCGCCCATTCCGCCAAAATCGTAAATGTTCGGTTCGGAATGACCCAGGCTACTAAGCCAGGTCAGGCTCGTGCTGAGGAACAGCCAGGCTCCTAGAGTTACCGCCAGCCAGACCAGCAACCGACTGCGCGAAGCCTGTACTCCGGCAGCAAGCAGCGAATCAAGCCAGGTAACACCCTGGCGAGGAGCAGCGTTTTCCCGGAAGGTGTAAGCGTAAACCGCGTTGTGTTCCTGGTTAGCTCCGAACCAATCCCATTCGGTCGGGCGCGGCGCGGCCAACTGGCGTGAGTTATAGGAAAAAGGCTGACTGTAAGCCGCGGGTAGGGCCAGAGTTGGCCCTAATGGAACGGGCGGGGCGGCAAAAGAGTTCTGGGCCTCGTAGTGTGCGTCGTAGTGATCATATTCGGGGGCGTCAGACTCATCCGCTTCTAGTTCTAGTTCCGCCGAGGTCAGACCTTCTTCGTCCAGGTCTTCTTCCTCGTCGTAGAAATCCCATTGGCGGGCGAGCGCGGAACTCATTTGTTGTCCTCCTGGTTGGCCGCCCGCGCTCTGGCTCGTTCCTGCTCGTTGGCCGGACGGAAAGTCCCGTTTTCGTTGACGTAAATCGCTTGCATATCGTCGGCACTGGCGATCAGGTCGGGCAGGTTGTCGCCGTTAATATCTCTGACTTGCAGCTTGACCGGCACGAGGTCTTTATCTTTACCGAACAGGTTCGGCCCCAGGATCACCCGCGTCTTGGAAGGATCGCCGCCGGGGAATTCGGTAATCGAAATCTGACCCTTGATATTCTGGGCAATGAAAAGGCTTTTGTTGCCGCCAATTTCGTTGTGACCAACACTGGCTTCCAGCCGCGTGATGCGAGGACGGCCATAGGTCATATCGTCCTGCCAGGTTTGCCAGGTATGGACGGCGAAGGAAACGACCAAGTAAGAAACGATCAAGATAGCCACCAGGCCCGCCGCCATAATTGCCAGCCGCGCTGTTCCCGCATTCCCGCTCAGGTTTAGCCGCGAAAGTAGGCCGGACGGGGCCGGACGACGACCCGGTGCAACCGGACGTTCCATACGCCGGGCGTACTCGTCGTTATAAGTCGGGCGGGGAGCGACCATCGGAACATTGGCCCGCGTTGGGCGAGGCATCGAACCGGGCATGGGTTGCGGCAAGGCCGCCTGGGAGCGCGTAATCTGGCCGCCCTGCCCGGCTATCCGATAGCCCGGCATTGCTCCGGTCGGTTGTGTCCGGCGTGGGGGAGGGGCCGCTCCAAAATCATCTTCGTATTCGGGGTAACTATTATAATTCCGCGCAGCACTATCTCGGCTAGACATGACAGCACTCCTTCCTGTAAGCTAGAAGCAAAAGGCATTCTAATAAAAAAGCTGGGCAGAACGCAGACCTAGGCTGCATTCCCGCTCTGCGATTTACTGGCCTATTTGATTTTATTCTGTCCGTCGTCCCCGTTAGAGATGGTTGTCGAAGGAGCAGTTTAAAGCTATACGTTCCGCAATCCGCATCTGAAAAAGAAGAACAAGAGTTCGTGTTGTCCAATTATAGAACATTTGTATTGCCACGTCAAGAGGTATTAGAACGAATATTCCAAATTTGTGTTATGTCAAAACGATTGTCCCGGTTGCATTGTTATGTTAAAATGAACCTAACTCGTAGCAGTTTGCATTTATTTAATCGTAGCTCGGTCGAAGTGGGATAGTTCAGGCTTCCCTTGTGGCTTTAGCTGTCGGAAAGGAGCGTCCTTTGGTAACGCTTTTCGATTTCCTTACCTTCTTTCTAGGGCTTTTCCTCGTCGCTCTCGGCGAGTTTTTCATGCTGGCGGGCGGGGCCGATACTAACTTTGGCCTGGCGATTTTTGCAGTTTTGATTACAATCATCGGCCTCGGTATCTCGATGGTACGCGAATTAACCACCGAAAATAGTGATCAGGAACGTGACCTTCGCAAGATTTACGGCTTTATCTGCTTCCTGAGCGGCGTCGCCTACGTCATCATTCCGATCTGGCAATCGGCACTACGCCTGACTACCGGCGCAATGACCTTCGCCGTTGCCCTCTTGCTGGTTTTCACCGTTCTAGTCGGTCTCGTTTTCCTGTTTCTGGGTTATTCCTGGGTCGGAGCTTTCGACTCGACGCCGGAATACGAAGATGTCGAACAGGCCCGGCCTCGCGGACGTGGGTCGTTTTAGGCATATCCTCAAATCTGAGGTTGAGGGTATGCCAAATACTTGCCAGCC
Organism: Chloroflexia bacterium; assembly: GCA_038206175.1. Classification (GTDB taxonomy): domain Bacteria; phylum Chloroflexota; class Chloroflexia; order Chloroheliales; family Chloroheliaceae; genus 54-19. The sequence goes on along the minus strand of JBBRBE010000034.1, from coordinate 26,821 downwards.
ACAACGCTCGGTTTAAGGCAGATATTTGTTAAAACGAGGTGTCAGGTGGACGAGAGCAAGACCGGGCAAAAGCCGAGCGAGGCGGTGAAGGAGGAGAGTGGGCCAGTTCCGCCGCCCCGCTATGCCAGTCGCGGCAGTATAATAGTTATAGCGGGGCTGTTCTACCTTAGCCTGCTTTTGATGACCGGGTTGATCTTCCTGTTGATTGCTTTCAACAAATAAGCCAATTCCGCCGGGAAAAATATTTGATTGCATAAAAGCCGGGGGTATGATAACATACCTTTCGTAGGCGACTACAGCACTTTTGAAAATTTATTTTGCGGGAGCTTGGGCAAGCCAGGCTGAGAGGAAGACTTCCTGCGTCTTCGACCGTCCGAACCTGACCCAGGTAATACTGGCGCAGGGAAAGAAGCACTTTTCGATACTTTTAGTTTTGGGCTATTTGGTATTGGAGTGCAACTAATGGATTTGGTTTGATGACCGCCGGAACTTTCCGGCGGTTTTTTTGTTTATAGCTACTTTCGTTTCGTTTCGAGCTTTGAATTTGGAGTGACGAATGCGGTCGTTCCGAACTTCAAGGCCGGGGTCGGGTTTAAAGGCCGGGGTGCCAGATATGCTAAAAGAAACTAATTTGAATAAAGTAGGGGCTGAATCCCACCCCAATAGTACCCTGGAAGTACAGGGCTTGTATAAGGAGTACGCCAACCTGCCCGTTCTGCGCGATATTAACTTGCTGGTTGCGCCCGGTGAATTTGTTAGCCTTATCGGGCCGAGCGGTTGCGGTAAAAGTACAATTTTCAATATTTTGATGGGCCTCGAACAGACCGACAGAGGTGAGGTTCGATTGGGCCAGACCACCCTGCCCGCCGCGTTCGACCAGTTCGCCTACATGCCTCAGCGCGATACCCTCTTGCCCTGGCGGACGATTCTGGATAACGCTATTTTAGGGCTGGAACTGCAAGGAGTGCAAAAGCGCACGGCCCGCGCTCAGGCTCTCGAACTTTTTAGCTCTTTCGGCCTGAGCGGGTTCGAGCAGAGCTTTCCTTTCGAGCTTTCGGGCGGCATGCGCCAACGGGCGGCCCTGTTGCGTACCGTCCTGACCCAGCGGCCCATCCTGCTACTGGACGAACCTTTCGGGGCGTTGGACGCGCTGACCCGTGGTTCGCTTCAACAATGGCTTTTAGATTTACAGGCCCGTCTCCGCCGTTCGATCCTGTTTATTACTCACGATGTGGAAGAAGCCCTACTGCTTAGTGACCGTATTTACGTATTGAGCCAGCGTCCGGCCTCGGTACGGCTTGTCCAGTCGGTCGCCTTTCCTCGTCCGCACCGGGCTGAACTGGTGACAACTCCTGAATTTGTCGCTCTCAAAGCCCGCCTGCTACGAGCTTTGCGCGACGAAACGGGCGAGAGGAGGGCGTTGACGGAATGAATACAGCCACCAAGAAGGGGAAAGGGCTAAAAACAGCTTCTACACTTAGCAAAAGCCAGATGGTTTATCGTCTTGTGCGGCTTCCGGTCTCCTGGCGGTCGGTCGCGGGTCGTTATCTTCCAGCCCTGGTGCTTCTGGCCGGACTGGTTGGGTTTTGGCAGCTTTACGTCAGCCTCAGTAACATTCGCCCAACTGTCTTGCCCGGCCCCTGGCGAGTGCTGGAAGCTTTGTACGATTACCGCGAAGTGATTTTCGACCATTTGCTTTATACGCTGTTCGAGACGCTGATAGGGTTGGGAGTGGCCTTGAGCGGCGGCTTTGGGTTTGCCGTTTTGCTCGATAGCTTTCCGGCAGTCCGCCGGGCGGTTTACCCTTTGCTGGTCGCCAGCCAGACCGTCCCGCTTGTAGCCATTGCTCCGCTCCTGATCATCTGGTTCGGCTACGACCTTTTGCCAAAAATCATCGTCGTCTGGCTGGTCTGTTTTTTCCCGATTGTTGTAGCGGGGGTGGACGGTTTCGCCTCGACTGACCCCGAAGCAACCCGCCTGTTCAAGAGTCTGGGAGCGGGAAGGAGTCAAATCTTCTGGAAGTTGCGGCTGCCCTCGGCTCTGCCCTTCCTCTTTTCAGGGGTTCGGATCGCCGTCACCTACAGCGTGGCCGGAGCAATCCTGGGCGAATATGTGGGAGCCGAAAAAGGCCTGGGAATTTTCATCCAGCGTTCTAAAAATTCGTTCCGCAACGACCTGATTTTTGCCGCGGTCTTCGTTACGGCAGTTGTAAGCATTTTGCTGTTCGTGGCGGTGACGCTGGTACAACGCCGGGTAATGCCCTGGTATTACCGGATGCGTCAGGCTCCTTCAAGGGGATGAAGGAGCCTTATCACGGCTACGAAAGAATTAGAGGGAGAGGGAAGAGATGAACAATCGTAAGAGAAGATTTAGCTTTTTATGGGTTCTGGTGCTAGGAGCAAGCCTTTTGTTAGGGGCTTGCGGCGATGCAACCAGCACTGCCGGGATTACCACGAGCGCAGCAAGCTCTACGACGAGTGCAGCGACGGCCAAAACCGGCCCGGCGGTTAAACTAACTTTCGCCCTCGATTGGGTTCCCAACACCAACCATACCGGCATTTACGTCGCGCTGCAAAAGGGCTGGTACAAAGACGCGGGCGTTGACCTGCAAATCCTGCCTTACGCCGATGGCGTGATCCCGGACGTGCTGGTTGGCGAGGGTAAGGCCGACCTGGGCATCAGTGGGGTGGACGGAGTAGCGGCTTCACGCGCCAGTGGTCAGCCCGTCGTTTCGCTGGCGGCGGTCATCCAGCACAATACCAGTGGTTTCGCTGTCCTCAAAGAAAGCTCGATCAAGCGACCGCGTGACCTGGCCGGTAAACGCTACGCCGGGTTCGGAGCGGCCTACGAAGAACCTGTCATCAGCACTATGATCAAGAAAGACGGCGGCAGCGACACCAGGATTCAATACATTACGGCCAACGTCGGCGGCTATCAGGCTGTCGCCGCCCGTCAAGCTGATTTCGTCTGGATTTTCGCCGGGTGGGATGGTATTCAGGCCAAACGCGACAAAGTTGACCTGAATATGTTCTACCTTAAGGACAACGGCATCCCGGACTATTACACGCCGGTTATCATCACCAGTCAGAATAACGTTGGGGCCAAGAAGGACGCGCTCAAGGCGTTTATGGCCGCGACCGCCCGCGGGTATGATTTCGCTATCGCCAACCCCCGCGAGGCCGCCGACCTGTTAATCGCGGCTAACCCGAAAGGTACTTTTAGTGACACCGAACTGGTTTACGAAAGCCAGGCTTTCCTGAGCGGCAAATACAAGGAGGACGCGCCCAGATGGGGCCAGCAAACCCTGAAAGCCTGGACTGAATTTCCCAAGTTTCTCTTCGACAACGGCGTCTTACAGGATGGCAACGGCAAACCGCTCGGCAAAGAACTCGATTACAACACTCTTTTTACCAACGATTTCTTGCCCTGATATGAGCCGAACCGGAGCGGTCAGGCACGTTTGGGCCTGACCATTTCAGATCAATAACTTACAAAAAGGCCGCCCAGGAATGAATTCTGGGCTAAACTATAAATGTCGGTTGAAACCGACAGCAACAAATCTACCTTATGGTCTGGACAATCGGTTTTAACCGATTTTGATGACTCAGCCTGGAATTCATTCCTCGGCGGTTTTGCCTTACTACAGATCAGGAAATAAAAGGCCGCCTGAACTTCGTAAGTCAGACGGCCTTTTATTTTCAACCATTTCAGAACCTGCACTTGTAGCGGGTTTGCAGCGAAAGAATAAAAGCTGTACAGGTCTGCTATTTCACGTTCTGACTATAGTGTACCTCGGACAGGCTGCGAAGCCGTTCGGCGGCGGATTCGGCGGTAATGTCGCGCTGGGCCTGGCCCAAAAGTTCGTAGCCAACCATAAATTTGCGGACGGTGGCCGAACGCAGAAGCGGTGGTAAGAAGTGCATGTGCAGGTGGTGGCCGGGATAGGGTTGGCCGTCGGTGGGGGTCTGGTGGAAGCCTGCCGAGTAGGGAAAAGAAGTCTCGAAAAGGTTGTCGTAGCGAACGGTCAGCCGTTGGAGCAGAGCGGCCAGAGCCTCGCGCTGCGCTTCGTCCAGGTCGGCCAGCGATCCGGCGTGCCGCTTGCTAAGGACGAGCGTCTCGAAGGGCCAGATCGCCCAGAACGGCACGACCGCCAGCCATTCGGCATTCTCGCAGACGATTCGTGAGCCGTCTTTTACTTCGATACGAGCGTAATCGCACAGCATACATGTGCCGTGTTCGGCCTGATATTGCGCTTGCTGCGTCAGTTCTTTGCGCGGCTCGTTTGGAATATGCTCTTGCGCCCAGAGTTGGCCGTGCGGGTGCGGGTTGCTCGCTCCCATCATCGCGCCCCGGTTCTCGAAAATCTGGATGAAGTTAACCCACGGAATTGCCCCTAACTCGACGTACTGCCCGACCCAGGCTTCTACTACTCGCCGGATTTCAGCCTGAGACATGCGGGCCAGGGTCAGGTCGTGGCGAGGCGAAAAGCAAATTACTCGCGTCAGGCCGCGTTCGCTGGTCGCCCGCAACAAGCCCGCTTCTTCAAAGATAGCGTCCGGGGTGTCTCGCAGGAGGGCCGGGTAATCGTTATCGAAGACGTAGATGGAGTCATATACCGGCGTCTGGTTGCCGCCCGCCCGTGGATTGCCGGGACAGAGATAGCAGGTTGGGTCGTAAGTCGGTTTTTGCTCGTCGGCAGTTTTTTCGGTCTGGCCTTGCCAGGGTCGCTGGGTGCGCTGGGGTGAAACGATCAGCCACTCGCCCAGGAGCGGGTTATAGCGGCGGTGCGGCCTCTTCAAAAGCTCTTTATCGCTATTTTCCGTCGTCACTTGATCCTCCATGCGTCCACATTAGCGCAACGCGCCTGTCCAAAAGCCCTTTCTGCTACTCAATACTAGCATATTTTGCCTTCTTTCGGTATCAGGCTTCTTAACATTAGCGTTAGTCTAATTTAAGCCTTAGCCGTAGACCTCTTTTTACCTTGCTCTTTAGGGTGAAAAATAGTAAAATGAGAACAATGTAAAAAGGTTAAAAAGGAAATCAGCTTTTGCCATAGGGCTGGTTCGCCTATAGAGTGGGCTTATTTAAAAAAGCGCGGTTATTTAAGAAGGAACGGTTTTGCGGCCCGGCCCAAAGGGGCGGCGGCAAAACATATATAGGAGGAAGAGTTACTAATGGCACAATCTGTAAATGGGGTAGAGAAGTCCACCTGGAAGACTAAAGTTGGTCTGGCACAGATGCTCAAGGGTGGCGTGATCATGGACGTGGTGACGGTAGACCAGGCCCGCCTCGCCGAAGAAGCCGGAGCCGTGGCAGTAATGGCTCTCGAACGAGTCCCCGCCGACATCCGTCGCCAGGGTGGAGTCGCCCGCATGAGCGACCCGGAACTGATCGCTCGTATCAAAGAAGCGGTTACAATCCCGGTGATGGCAAAAGCCCGGATCGGCCATATGGTCGAAGCTCAAATTCTGCAAGCTCTCGATATTGACTATATTGACGAAAGCGAAGTGCTGACTCCTGCCGACGAGCAGTACCACATTGACAAGCATCAGTTCCGCATTCCTTTTGTCTGCGGTTGCCGCAACCTGGGTGAAGCCCTTCGCCGAATCGGGGAAGGCGCGGCCATGATCCGCACCAAAGGTGAAGCCGGAACGGGCAACGTAGTTGAGGCTGTACGACATCAGCGCACCGTCCTGAGCGAAATGCGCCGCATCCAGAGTGCTTCTACCGAAGAACTGATGACGATTGCCAAAGAACTCGGCGCACCTTACGACCTGGTGCTGCAAATCCATGAAACTGGCAAGTTGCCCGTCGTAAACTTCGCTGCGGGTGGTATTGCGACCCCGGCAGACGCTGCTCTGATGATGCAACTTGGCAGTGATGGTGTGTTCGTAGGAAGTGGTATTTTCAAGAGCGGCGACCCGTTCAAGCGCGGCAAGGCTATTGTGCAAGCCGTGACGCACTACAACAACCCGCAAATCCTGGCCGAGGTGAGCAAAAACCTGGGTGAGGCGATGGTGGGCATCGAGATTTCGCAAATCCCGCGTGAGCAAGTGCTCGCCGAGCGCGGCTGGTAGGATTGTCAGGTACAAGGTAGTTCAAATGTATACTGGCAATCCGAAATCAGCTCCTAAAATTGGAGTGCTGGCTCTGCAAGGGGCGTTTATCGAGCATGTCCACATGCTAAAGCGGTTGGGGATCGAGGCGCAGCAGGTGCGCCTTCCCCAGGATTTAACAGAGTTGGATGGCTTGATCATTCCGGGCGGCGAAAGCACTACAATCGGTAAGCTGGCAACTAACTGGGGTCTGATTGAGCCATTACGCGAGATGGCTCACGACCCGCGTAAGGTAGTTTGGGGAACCTGTGCTGGAATGATTTTGCTGGCCCAGGACATCGGCGGGCTGAGCCAACCTCTGATCGGGGTAATGGACATCAAGGTTAAGCGCAACGCTTTTGGGTCGCAACTCGATTCGTTCGAGGCGGATATGAAGGTTCCGGCTTTTGAAGAGATCGGCCAGGACCCGCTTGACCCGGAGCCACGGCCTTTTCACGGGGTGTTCATCCGCGCACCACATATCCAGGAAGTAGGCTCGGCAGCGCAGGAACTGGCTCATCTCGAAGGCGAAGAAGCCGCCCGTGTGCAACCCCAGCAAAACGGGCGCGGCCAGGAAATTGTGGTAGCGGCCCGCCAGGATAATCTTCTGGCAACCTCTTTTCACCCAGAGCTTACCGACGATACTCGCTTCCACGAACTTTTCTTGAAGATGGTAGATCAACGCCGGTAGAAGGTTCCCTGAACGACCTTCATCTTCATTTTGACGAAGGCGGTACATAAGTTTGCAAGTACGAACCCTGCATTTCAGTGATTTTCTGAAATTGGGCCGGATGCATCAGGCCGATATTGGCCTCAACCTGCCTTACGCCCTGGTGATGCCCGATCTGCCCCTTCCGGCATCCCTGACTCAGCACCTGCCGGTCAATAGCCTCAACTCATCCGTCTTCATTTGCGAAGACGGCGGAAAGCCGCGTGCCTGGGGCCAGGTGAAAGCTCGACCACGCCGCGAGGAATGGGAAATTCTTTCGCTTGGAGTGGTTGGCAATGTGCAACCGGAGACGCTCGAAGTTCCTCCGGTACCGCCCTCTCTGGCCGAAGGAAGTTTAGAAACTTTTGACCTCAATGGGACTTCCGACGGTGCCGCGACCCGCTTTGAGGCCAGCACCGCTACTGCCGAAGCGGAACAACCCGCCGAATCGCTCGAAGAACCTTCTTCTAATGAAGAAACCGAGCCTGAAAATTTTAGTTTTATTCACTCCTGGCCGGTCGAAATCGAGTTGGCCTGGCTCAAAGTCCTGGAACACATGGTCGTTGAGGCGGGTGAGAAAGGAATCGTGCGGGTTTACGCCCGGCTTTTGACCGATTCGCCGCAACTGGAAACCTTTAGCCAGCTTGGGTTTCACGCTTACACTCACGAAACACTGTTCTACCTGCAATATAACCAGCCGCTTGAACGGCCCGCCGCTCTGAGTTCGCAAATTAAGGAACAACGTAGCCGCGATGCCTGGCATATTCATCAGTTGTATAGCACGATCACACCGTCTTTTGTGCAAAATTCGGAGCAACAAAACCCTCGAAGCTGGGAAATCCATAAAGCCTATCTGCCCCGTCCGACCAAAGAAACCGGCTATGTGCTGATCGAGGATCATAAAGTGGTAGCTTATATCCGCATTTTGAGTTACCGCAACAAGCATCTTGTGCGGATCATGAACGTGGACAATCAGCGCGACCTGCTGCCCGACCTGATCCGCTACGCCCTGTCTACGCTCAAAGCCAGTTCGGACACGCAGGTTTACTGCACGGTCCGCGAATATCAAGTAGAACAGGAGGCTGTTCTGGAGGATTGCGGGTTTGTCCGGGCTTTTGGCAAGCAGGCTGTGTTGGTCAAGCACACCGTCCAGTTCGTCCGGGCTACCGAGCGGCAACTGGCGCGAGGCCGCGAAGGTAAACTCGAACTGGCTCGCATGGCTCGGCCTAAAGCGTTAGTGCGGTTCGTTCGGTTCCTCAGAAATTATCTCGGTTCGTTTGTCACCCTGTAACTCTTCTTTCTGGCCCTGATCTTATTGTCAGGTAGAGCCGCTTTCCTAAAAGTGGTTTTGCCATTAAGTAACTGGCGGCCCGGTGGCCGCTCCTACGTTTCCAGGCTGTTTAGTTTGTGCAAAATGCAACTAACGGCTCCTCAATTACGTATATAGCATGCGGCCCTTTCCAAGCCTGCCCGCCCAGATGTTTGGGCCGCTGCTATACTAGATTAGCTTATTAGGTGGTGAAACCCATATATGATCAATAACATTCAATTGGACGAAGAAGAAGCTCTTTTGCCGGATCGCCCTATGACGGACGACCTCGAACTGCTTCTGGCGGCAATGCCGCTACACATTCGCCAATCTCTGGAGAACCTGGGAGACCGCGCAGAACTGTTAGAAGTGGTGATGGATTTGGGTCGTTTGCCGGAAGCGCGTTATCGAGGCCGCGAAACGGCCCTTAGTCAGCGTGAAGTAACCGAAGCCGACATCGAGAACGTTATTCAAAATATTGGCACTTTCGGCAGCGACAACCGGGCCGGAATCGAACGAACCTTGCACCGTATTTCGGTTATCCGCAACCGGGCCGGCAAGCCGGTCGGCTTAACCTGCCGAATTGGTCGGGCTGTTTTTGGTACAATCGGGATCATTCAGGAACTGGTCGAGAGCGGTCAGAGTATCCTGCTGGTGGGTAAACCGGGCGTTGGCAAGACGACGCTCCTGCGCGAGACGGCCCGCGTGCTGGCCGACGACCTGCACAAGCGGGTAATTATTGTAGATACCAGTAACGAGATTGCCGGTGACGGCGATATTCCGCACCCCGCTATCGGGCGGGCGCGGCGCATGCAGGTGGCCCGGCCTGAGCAGCAGCACAACGTGATGATCGAAGCAGTCGAGAACCACATGCCCGAAGTGATCGTCATTGACGAAATCGGTACGCAGCTTGAGGCCGAAGCCGCCCGCACGATCAACGAGCGCGGCGTGCAACTGATCGGTACGGCTCACGGTGTATCGCTGGAAAACTTGATGCTCAATCCGACGCTTTCGGATTTGATCGGCGGTATCCAGAGTGTGACGCTGGGTGACGAGGAAGCCCGGCGTCGCGGCACGCAGAAGTCGGTTCTGGAGCGCAAAGCTCCGCCTACTTTCGACACGATGGTTGAAATCCGCGACCGCGACCGGGTGGCGGTTCATATTAGCGTGGCGGACACGGTAGATGCAATCTTGCGTGGTCAGCCTTACATCACCCAGATTCGCTACCGGGGTGAGGACGGCAAGATCGAGATTTACGAAGAAGAGACCGACATCGAGTCGGCGGCAATCGGCCCTAACACTCAATCGTCACTCGATATGAGCATGGCTTCGTTTGGCTTCGGCCCGCCGATGGGTAGCTACGGCCCGAACGGAGGCCGGGGCGGTCGAGGATATGGGAGCGGCGTTCACGGAGCAACTACGATGGGCGGCGGCTTTGACCGGGGCCGTCGGTCTAACAGTCGGGCTAATGGGCCTGCACTACCGGCAGAAAGAGGCGGCGGGGCAAGTCTCACCTCACCGCGCCCCTACGCCCCCCTTCAGCCGACGCCCGCAGCCGCGACCGTCGCGCCGCCCTTAGCTTTGCCGTCGGCTCTGTCGTCGCTGCCGATTGCTCCCGCCCCAGTACCTCAGTTGCAGTTGCAACCGGCCCGGCAGCGCGACGGACGGATTGTGGGTAGCCAGTTGAAACCGATGCGAATTTATCCGCACGGTGTCAATAAGGGCCGTCTGGAAAACGCGATCAAGACGATGAGCGTCCCGGCGGACATTGTGCGCGAGATCAGCGACTCGGACATCGTGCTGACTCTCAAAAACTATTATCGCCAGAAGCCGTTATCGCTTCGACAGGCTGAAAACGAGGGTATCCCGATTTACATCATGAAGAGCAATACGGCGGCTCAAATGGAGGGGATTCTGGCTCAGGTCTTTGGGGTCGAAACGCCTGCCCGTAACGACGATGAGGACGAAGATCTGGCAACAGGTGAAATGGACCTGAACTCCGACCCGGTGAAGTCGGCGATCTACCAGACCGAAGATGCTATTACGCAGGTAATGCAGCGCGGTCAGGCTATCGAGTTGCCGCCCCAAAATTCGTTCATCCGCCGCTTACAGCACCAGATGGCCGAACGCTACAATTTGCTTTCGCAGAGCCGAGGCCGCGAACCCTTCCGCCGGGTGAAGATTTACCCGCAGTAAGGCTATAACCTGACCATAAAAGCGCAAAGGACACAAAGAAGGGCATGAAAGACTTCACAATTTGTGTCTTTTGTGCTTTTATGGTAAAAAGCAGCATCAATTCATGATGCTAAAACTCCTTCTTGTCAAAAATGTGTTTTATGGGTCGGCGTGGTTAAAATTTATGAAGATGGTTATTACGGTAGTGCAGGGTAAGGATGCCGGGTCGCTGACCGATAAACTGGTGGCCCGGAGGTATGGCGTGACCCGCATTAACACAAGCGGCGGCTTTTTGCGCGAGTCGAACGCAACTTTTCTAATTGGCGTGCAGGATGCCCAGGTCGAGGATGTGATCAGCATTATCCAGGCTACCTGCAAAACCCGTAGCCGTTATCTCAATCCTCTCCCGCCAATGAGCGAACCGGGCGGCGAAATTTTCGCGCCTAACCCTATCGAGGTGCAGGTTGGCGGCGCGACAATCTTCGTCGTCGCAGTAGACCAGTATCTTCGTCTGTAAACCTAACTGAATTCTCCTAAAAATTGGTCAAAAAGGCTGTAATTTCTCGCGCTCTCCTTGCGTTCCAATCCCTGGGAGCTTACTTCTTTTGCCCCTCGGAACGCCGAAGTTAAGGTTGGCGTGGGTGGAACCACCGAGAGGTAAAGGGTAAGCTCCTTTAATTTACGGCAAAAATTAGAAAAAAGGGGCTAAATGTGGTACTATAAGATTAGCTTCGTTACGGGAAGTTGCCGGTAGTTTGGTGGGTACAGCAAAAGGAAACAAAGCGGGATGAGCCAGGATTTTCTCAAGCAGCTTGAAACTATTTTCAATTCAGCAGTACAGGTTTTTCAGATTATTGCTACTTTTCTGATTGCTTTCCTGGTCGTGCTATGGCTGACGCTGTGCTTCTGGACCTTTCGAGATATTCAAGCCCGCACCCGCGACCTGATCGCTCAGGTTTTCGCCACGCTCCTGGTTTTCTTCTTTAACATCCCCGGCGTGCTACTCTACATCCTGGTAAGGCCTAAAGAAACGCTGGTGCAGTCTTACGAGCGGAGCTTGCAGGAAGAGTATATGCTGCAAGACCTGGAAGAGCGCGAGATTTGTCCGACCTGTCGCGTCAAGACTCAGCCGGATTTTCATTTCTGCTTCAACTGCCGCACTCGCCTTCGTCGGCAATGCCCCTCTTGCGACCAGTTGATCAAGCTCAAATGGGCCAGTTGTCCGTTTTGTGGCACACCGCAAAAAGCCAGGCCGCGTGATAGTATGGCTGCCGCCGCCGGGCTTGGTGCGCCGCGCACCGGCACTGCCCGACCGTCGGCCCGACCCGCCAGCACTGCCCTGGCGACAACCCCGCTCAACGGCAACGGTCTTGCCCCGGCCCATCCTCGGAACGGCTCGACTTACGCTCCAAACGCCAGTTTTGACGAGGTTACTTCGGGCTATGGGCCTAATCCGAATATCGGCAATCCTTCTTCAACTTACACGTCCAACCCGGCTATTAATAACGCTCCTACAAACGGTTCGCAACCCTATGCCGCCGACGGCGGGCAGGATTACACTTACGAGCAGGAGCAAGCGGAACCGGTTTACAACTACCAGAACGACCACCGGCCCTATATGCCGCAACGGGGTATCCAGACCGAACCCGCCGATTACGACGAGCAATTGACTGCTGAAATCGCGCCTGAATTAGCCCCGGATGCCGGAAGTGAGCAGAGCAGTCAATCTACTCGCCCTTACCAGCCTCCCCGCCAACGCCGCACCCGCCGCGCCAACAACCCGAACTCAAGCGACGACGAGCAGTAGTTAAGGAGTTTTTACTTGGGCGAAATTGCCAGTTACGTTGAATTGTATAAAAGTGGCGAGTTGGCGCGAAGGGCTGATACCGCCTGGGAAATCCTGAATGCCTGTACCCTTTGCCCGCACGACTGCCTGATTGACCGCCGTACCAGCAAGCGCAGCTTTTGCTATAGCGGCATGACTGCCAAAGTCGCCAGCTATGTGCTGCACAAGTGGGAAGAGCCGCCGATCACCGGCACCCGCGGAGCAGGGACGATCTTCTTCTCTAACTGTACCCTCAAATGCACCTATTGCCAGAATTTCTCACTCAGCCAGCAAAGTCACGGCAAAGAAGTCTCGAACGAGCGATTGGCCGAAATGATGCTGGAATTGCAAGAGCGTGGCGCACACAACATTGACCTTGTGACACCGACTCATTACGTGCCGCAAATTCTCAAGGCTCTGGTAATCGCTGCCGGGCGAGGTTTGACGATCCCGATGGTCTACAACACGAGCGGATATGAAAATCTGCATGTGATCAAGTTGCTGGATGGAGTCGTAGATATTTACCTGCCTGATGCTAAATACGCTGACGACGAGGCCGCCTGGAATACCAGCAGAGCCAGGCAATATGTCAAAAACAACCGCGAGACTCTCAAGGAGATGTACCGGCAGGTGGGCGACCTGGTGCTGGACGAGGAAGGCATCGCGGTGCGTGGCCTGATTATCCGCCACCTTGTGATGCCGAACGATCAGGCTCAGACTTACGAGGTTCTCAAATGGATTGCTCAGGAGATCGGGCCAACCGTCAGTATCAGCGTGATGGATCAATATTTCCCGGCCTATAAAGCTCTCAAAGACCCTCTCCTGAGCCGCAAACCGACCTGGGAAGAGTACGAAGTCGGGCTGAACGCTATCGAAGAATTCGGCTTTGAGAACGGCTGGACACAAGACCACATCACCGACGACGAGATGATGGAAGAAGAAATTATGGAGAAGTACGCCGCCAAGATTGACCCGAATATCTAAAAGCAGACCTTTTTCACTTACTCTCAAAACAAGCTGGTATCATCTTCTGGACAACGCAATTCAAGCCGACGCCGACGGCGTAACCCTGCGGGTGCGTGTTTCGCCCCGCAGCTCTAAAAATGGGGTAGCGGGCCTGGTGGAGTCGGCTGTAAAAATAATGCTAACTGCCGCCCCGGTAGACGGTGCCGCCAACGAAGCCCTGATCGAACTGCTAGCAAAGCTGTGCAAGCTCCGCAAAAGCGACATCACAATCCTTAGCGGCCATACCGCCCGCTTAAAACGCATTCATCTGGACGGGGCAACCTTTGAGGAAGTGCGAAAAGCCCTCGAAATTTAAACTAGACCCTGAAACTTTTTCAAAAAAATTCCGTAGATTAGCTTGGAATTAGAAATACGCTTGTAGTAGCGGCGCGTCGACGCTCCCTTGACCCTGCCTACCGCTACAATCTCACCTAATCCACGCACTTTTGTCCGATAGTTTAACCCAACCTTCTGTCGTGCCTCAATGCCAGACCGCTTAATTTAGTTCTGCCAAATGCAAAAGGAGAATTGTCGTGTATCTCAATATTAACCCTGCTAACCTCATCGGTTTACTAATTATCGGTATTATTGCCGGTTTTGCTGCCAACGCCTTGCTTGGCAATCGTAGTACCTCACTCTTGTCGAATTTGCTGCTTGGACTAGCCGGTGCTTTGCTCGGTGGCTGGTTGCTGCCAGAACTGGGTCTGCACATGTTGGGTTTGGTGGGCAGCTTTATTGCAGCGACAATCGGGGCCGCCTTGATTTTGTTTGTTGGGAGAGTTCTGACTAACAATGCCACCAAGCGGCTTTAGCCCGGCAGGAGCCAGGAACAATGGATATTTTTAGAGGGCTGTTTCAAAATTGCGACCATACCCGCCTTCCACTTGAGCGGCGGGTGGCTCACCGGCGTGACTTTAGCATTGGTTTGCCCGGACTGCCTCCCGCAATCAAGTTTGGGCAGATTCAGCCGCCCGGTGGTTATCTTTACTACTGCCCGGCCTGTCAAATTAATTTGCCATCCGTCCAGAACTCACGCTGGGAAACCCTGTACACGGCGGGTATACGGCGAAGTTCGCCGCCATCAACCCGTTCACAGCCTGGCCGTCCAAAGACCAGGCAAGTTTCGCGCAGAACAGACGGCTACAAGCGGGAACCTATCGGGGCCGGGTTGCGCTACACCATTCTGGAAAGAGACGGTTTTCGTTGCGTCAAATGCGGAGCCAACAGCCAACAAACGAAGCTGCATATTGACCATAAAATACCCGTCTCGAAGGGCGGCACTAACGAACCTTCAAATTTGCAAACCCTGTGCGAACGCTGCAATCTGGGCAAAGGTACTCGTCTAGGTTAGGGCCAACCGCGAATAGTCCTTACGTGTTGAGTAAAATAGGCAAAATAGGGGAAGGGCAATCGCCAGGTGCGCTGCTCAGGTTGACTTTTAGCCTGAGCAGCACACCTATTTTTCGAGCGCAAACCAGCCGGGCGAAGGCGATGTGAATTCGGCGGCCAGACAGTCCATATAAACCGTGTCGTAGCGACGCCCGGCCAGCCAGAGGGCCTCGCGCCGCCGCCCGATTTCCTTAAAGCCCGCTTTCTGATAGGCCCGGATTGCTCGCTGGTTGAAGCCCGTTGTATCTAGCTGAATGTTGTGCAGGTGCATGAAGCGAAAGCCGTAATCGAGGGCAAGCCGGGCCGCTTCGGTTCCGTAGCCTTTACCCCACAAAGTTTTGTCTATGATGGTGATGCCAAAAGAGGCGGTTTGGTTGCGTAAATTTAGGCCGAACAGCCCACACGAGCCGATAAAGTGTAAACTCTTAAGTTCGTAAATAGCGAAGCTTGCTCCGCCTTCTTTAGAAGAACCCTCGAAAATCTCGGCTTCTTTCTCGCGGATGGGCAAGGCAAAGCTACCGTCACTGTAGATACCAATTTCAGGGTCTTGAATTGCTCTCATCCAGGCCTCCAAATGCTCCGGCAGCCAGCTACCAAGTCCAACCTGGCTACCCCGCACACTTAATAAAGGAGGATTTTCTTTTACGGTGAGTTCCTGGGTCATTTTTTACCTTTCTCTTTTCCGTACCAGTTTTCTCGAAGATATTATACTATATAATAACCTGGTGACTCAAGAATTGCCAAATTATTTCACAAGGATGAACCTGAAAGGCGGTCTTCCTCTTTGCCACTATTTACGCAACTGTTAAGCTTACAAGCTGAAAAGCTTAATAAAAAAGAGGCTTCCTTAACCCTTACGAGTTAAGGAAGCCTCTTTTTCTTGCTTCTGGATTAGGGTCAGGGCGTGGTTGGAGCCGCCGTGGTAGTAGCCGCCGCTGTGGTGGAGGATGGAGCAGTCGTATTACTAGCCGCTGTGGTGGAGGACGGAGCGGTTGTCACGGGCGGGGTAGTTACGGCAGCGGGTGGCGTCGTTGCGCCCGCCGTAGTGGTAGGCGGTAGGCTAGGCAAAGGCGTAAGCGGTTGCCCGGTGATGCCGATTGTGGGTGCGGGCGTGGGCGGCTTGATCAGCCAGGTGTTGAGCGTGTTCACATAGAAAGAACTGACCGTCCAAACTTTCGGCCCATCCGCCAGTTTGACATAATAGCTATTAGTAGCCTGGTTAAAAGCCCCAAAATTCAACACTTTGTTCCCGCCAGAAGTCGTCAGGGTCAGGGTCATGGTCGGCTTATCCAGACCAAAAACCGGGTCGCTGGCTTTTTCAGGTGGAATAACCTGCGTGCCAGTCAGGTTGTTGAATTGTCCCACCGTATCCGAAACCACCGCATTATCGAGCGTCAGGGCCGTCGGCGCGGTTTGCTTCCAATCGTTGCCGTCCAGCTTGAGGACGGCTGTAGTCGTAATCGTCTTGATTTCCAGACCTGTGATAGGTGCGGAAGCAGGTAGGCTCAGGATTTGAAGGTCTTTTTGGGCCGCGCTGACCGTCGGTGTCACATTTGCCACAGGCGTCGCACTCTTGTTATCCTGGGTCAAAAGCACCACCAGCAGCAGCACCGCAAAGACCGCCACGATTATCAGTGGCACGATATATCTACGCCACATTTAACGTCTCCTCCACCAGGCTACCAGACCCAGGAATAAAATCAACAACGGCAAGCCCAAAAAGCTTGACCAGAAGGTGAGGGTACTCTGGCTCTCGTTGACCGTGAAAGGTTTAGCGTTCGAGGTACTGGATGGAATAACGATGGCGTTATTCGACTCGTTCAAATAGTTCATCGAGTTGACCAGGAAATTGTAGTTGCCTTGCGACTGCAAATAGCGGTCGCTGATCAGGGCGGGCGTGCCGAGCAGCACCAACCGGGTGTTGAGTGGCTGCGCGTTCGTCGCCGGAGCAGGCGTCGCGGCCCCTGGCGTAGTTCCCGGTGTGGCAGTTTGTGGGGGCAAGGGCGCGGTAGCGGGTTGCTCGAAAGTAGCCGCCACCGTCAGAGGGCCACGCAGGTCGCCCTGCTCGAACTCTGCCGTCTGAGAAGTCAGGTTCGTTTTGAGGTAAGATTGGGCCGAGGTTTTAAGAACATCCGTAAAAGTACCCTTATTGTCGGCGGCTTTTTCAACGTTAGTAGTTTGAAAAACTATGACGTTTTGACCTTCCAGCCCTCGCGCTAACTCGGATTGAGTATTAAGCTCCGGCAACATGGTCAAAGGGTTTTGGGGAGAGCTACGATCTGGCGCAGTTTCGACCGCGACACCTTGCTTGAAGCTGACCCCAAAACCTGTCAGCAAGTCGTTCAGGTTAGTAGCTTGGGCTGCGTTTAGATTGGCCGCAATGTCAAACGCAACCAGAGCCTTGCCGCCACCTTTAAGAAAAGTTGAAATTCGGTTTTTCTCGTCGTCGGTAAAGCGTCCGCGTGGCCCGGCGATCAACAAAATATCGCTGGCCGGGTTAAGCTGGATCGTGGCAGGCGGCGCGGTTTGTCCGGCAGCGTTGGCTCCGCCAGTCGGGGTAGAGGTACTGGTGACAGAGTTGTAAACCTCGACCTTAAAGTTATTGTCGCTAAGTGCTTGAACTGCCAGGGCCAGCGAAAGACCCTGCTGGTTGGATTGCGTGCTTAATTCCTGGTGGCCGGTCACGACCAGCACCCGGCGGGTGACAGGATTTTGCAGCCGGGCCAACGCCCGCGTAAAGGTCTGCTCGTCCACCGAACTAACTTCCTCGCGCTGCTGACCCTTCTCGAAAACTATGCTCGGCACTTGCTTGATCTTGTAGCTGTTGGCAACCGCCGGATCGAGATTGGCGTTAAACGACTGGATTTTTAGCTTGTCGCTGCGGGCAGCAAATTGCTTGAGTTTATCCTGCGCCTGGGTGAGCGTGTCCTGCGAAGTATTGTCATAAAAAATCGTGGCCGTGACTGGCGCATCCAGTTTTTGCAATACCTGCACACTGAGGTCGGAAATCGTAAAATTCTTGTTGGCGGTCAGGTCGAACTGAACGTTAGTACGCTGTAGCAGCACGTTGACCAACACGACGATGCCCAACAGGGCAATGCTGACCACAATACCGCTAATCGTGCTGCTGACACGCTGGCGACCCAGGCGACGCTGCCAGGCTTCCGGGTTGGTGGCGGCAAACAGGGCGATAGCCACCAGTAGCACCACCAGGCCCAACAAGATGTACCACTCGAAGCGGCGCACGGCTACCAGGCCAATTGCCAGCACGATCATGAGCGGAATAGTCAGGTAGCCTGCGAAGGCACCGACCTGTTTAACTATACTTCGGTTCATGGTTTACTCGCCCCTCCGCATCTTCAGAACTTGTACCGAGACGCCCAGAAAGAGTACCACCAGAGACAGGTAATACAGGATGTCTTTGAGGTCTGGCGAACCGCGGGAGAAGCTATCTACGTGGTTGGAGAGCGAGGCGTAATCCAGAGCTTGCGACCACCACGCACCCCCGGTCGGGCCTTGATTGACAAAGAGGGGGCCGAGAAACCACAGCACAATCGAAACGAGGATTCCGATCACGGCGGCGACAGCCTGGCTTTGCGTGAGCGACGAGGCCAGAATACCCAACGCTGCCGAAACTCCCCCGATCAAAAGCAGACCCAGGTAGCCCGACAAAAGCGGCAACCAATCCGGGCGTCCGCCAAAGATGGTCATCAGCAGAATGTAGAAGAAGGTAAAAGCCAGCGTCAGGGCCAGCAATACCACCGTCGCCAGAAATTTGCCAACCACTACCTGCCAGTCCCGTACCGGGGAAGTGAGCAGTAATTCCATCGTGCCGGTTTTTTGCTCCTCCGCAATCAGCCGGATCGTGATGATCGAGATAAAGATCAGAAGGAAAAACCCTACGTTAGTTGCCCAACCGCGCATTACCGTATTTACTTCTACACTGGTAAGGTCGCGGCTGAAGAAGATGCCAAAGAGTGCCCCGCTAAAGGCCAGAAAGAAGGCCATCATGATATAAGCGATAGGCGAGGCAAAGTAAGCGTAAAGCTCACGCTGCACAATATAATAAGTGTTCTTCATATTTCCTTATTTAATACCGTTCGAGGCGTCGTCCAATTCCTCCTCGTCCACCTGCGCCGCCCGGTTTTTGCTCTTGGCCTTTTTCTGCTCGGCAGGGCCAGGGCTGTTTTCGGTCAGGAAGGCCGGAGCCGCCTTGCGTTCGGTTTTGACTTTGGCGACAGGGTAGATTTTGCGCTCGTCCGTGTCGGAGGCTACGTCCAGTTCGGCTCCGTCCTCGGCCAGAGGTTCAGTTTCGGCCAGAGGTTCGGTCAAAGAGGTTGGTTCGTCCATTTCTTCGTCGTAGGCTTTGCGGCCTGTCAGTCTTTCACCCGGTGCGGCTACTCCTCCGGCTTCCAGAGCGTCTTCTTCTTCTAGCTGAGCCAGGTCTTCGGTGACAAGCTGTACAAAGATTTCTTCTAAGGTCGGCGAAACCGTGCGAAGTTCGAGTAGACCCCAGCCTCGCCCGATTATCGTTCCGGCCAACGCTTCCCGCACATCCGCTCCCGGTTGCACCCCTAGATCGAACAGGCCAATTTCCGGCCCTTCCTGGCCGGGAGGTGGCGGAATTTCGCTTACGCTTGCCACGCCGGGCCATTCGCTCAACATCTGGCGGATCTCGTCGGCGGGGCCGCGTACTTCCAGCCGCAAGCGTTCGCCCGCGCTGCTGCGGCGTTCCAGGTTTTCCAGGGTATCTTCGACCAGCACCCGGCCCCGGTTGACAATCACGGCCCGGTCGCACAATGCACTTACTTCGGGCAGAATGTGGGTACTCAGGATCATAGAGTGATTGCCCGCCAGATCGCGGATAACTTTGCGGATTTCGATGATCTGGCGCGGGTCGAGGCCGACCGTCGGCTCGTCGAGGATAATCACCTGGGGATTGTGGACAATCGCCTGGGCCAAACCGACCCGTTGCCGGTAGCCACGAGAAAGCTTGCCGATGATTTTGTGGCGCACATCGCTGATGCGGCACATCTCCATCACTTCTTCAATCCGCCGCTTGCGCCCTTTGCCCGGTACGCCCCGAATCTTAGCCGTAAAATCAAGATAGGTGTTGACCGGCATTTCGGTATAGAGTGGGACAGTTTCGGGTAGGTAACCCAACCGCTTGCGAACTTCCATCGGTTTTTCGGCTACGTTAAAGCCTGCTACGAAAGCCTGCCCTCGGTCTGCCGCCAGATAGCCGGTGAGCATGCGCATGGTGGTAGTTTTGCCCGCACCGTTTGGCCCTAAGAGGCCAACAATCTCGCCCTTCTCAACTTCAAAGCTCAGATCGTTCACTGCGGCGCGGTCGCCATAATACTTAACCAGATTTCTAGCTTCGATCATTTTGTGTGGTTCGCTTCTTTAATCGGTAATCGGTTTTCAAGTTTCGCCAAAAATTAAATTTGTGTTGTTTATCACAGTCATTTTAACGAAGCCAGGCACGAGAGTCAAACCGCCAAAACGAACTTGCGCTTGACAAGGACATTAAAGGTTGGTTATAATCCGCCTAATACAGCATTTTAGCTGATTGGCTAGTAAAACTACTAGGCAAAGTAGCCTATAAATGCTCAGCATGCTAACCCATTCTTTCTAAAGTCTGCTAAAGATGTCTTTGACTCGTTCTAGCCTGGCTTCACCGGGAAACAAGGAAACGCCTGGGTGTTTAAGCATTTGCATAGCGGAATCTCAGAACCAGGGAAGCACGCAAGAGCAGCCAAAAAACGGCAGCCAGACGAAAGGTTGTCGCTGTAGAATAAACCAGACTAATTCTCTCTCCCGCACAGTGCCAGGCAGAATCGCCCGGTAGTTTGATTTTCATCATCAGCATGAGTAACCAAACTACTCTAGATCGGCCTAGCCTGTTCGACCAAGCAGCCTGGTTCTGGTAAGGCTAATTCACCCGTTCAAGAGCCTATCAGTGCCGAGGGCTTATTTACCGCCAATAGTTCAGTTTTTGATGGAGTAAGCAGGTTTAGATTGCACTGATTTAGACTTTACAACCTAAGTCATTACTTAAAGCAAAGTAGTTACAAGCTTACGAAGATTTGCAGCACCGGCTCTATCTCTGAAACTTTGAGCAAAATTAAGAGATTTTCGAGAGGGCCGGTTATGAAAATCGAAATTCAGGAGGAGCAAATTCTAGTATGAAGAAGTTATTCAGGTTTTGGACATTAGCCCTGGTAGCCCTGCTGGTAGCAGGTATGCTGGCCGCTTGTGGTGATAACACCGCCACGACTGGCACGGTAGCTACCACCAGCGCGGCAGCCGCAACCACCAGTGCCACGGCAGCCACGACGAGTGCCGCCGCGATGACGAGTGCTGCGGCAACCACCTCGGCAGCCGCGATGACGAGTGCCGCCGCTACGACGAGTGCCGCCGCTACGACGAGTGCTGTCGCTACGACTGCGGCGGCTGGTGCCACACCAGCGGCTGGCGGGGGAACTGGCACGATCCGCATCTACTCCAGTCTGCCCCTGACCGGGAGCAGCAAGGCTCAGGTTGAAACCGTGGTCAACGCCATGAAGCTGGCTGTGAACGATTTCACCGGCGGCACTGGCAAAATCGGTGGTTATACCATTGATTATGTATCGCTGGATGACGCGACCGCCGCGAAGGGCCAGTGGGATGCTGACCAGGAGAAATCCAACGCGAACAAGGCCGTCAACGACCCGGACGCGATGATCTACATCGGCACTTACAACAGTGGTGCGGCTAAGGTTTCGATCCCGATCATGAACCAGGCCAATATGGTAATGATCAGCCCGGCCAATACTTACACTGGCTTGACCCGCAAGGCCGAAGGTATTACTACCCCGGACGAACCGGACAGCTTCTACCCGACCAAAGTTCGCAACTACTTCCGCGTAGTGACGGCGGACGATGTGCAGGGTGCGGCGGCAGTTGAATTCCTCAAGACGCTTAACGTCAAGAAGCTTTATGTCATTGATGACTCGCAGTCCTACGGCAAGGGTCTGGCCGATGCCGTGGTGCTGTATTGCAAGCCGGGTGGACTGGATTGCAGTGGCCGCTCTTCGATCAACGGTAAAGAGTCGGACTACAAATCGCTGGCCGCTCAGGTCAAGTCGGCCAACCCCGACGCGGTTTATTTCGGTGGTATTACTCAGCAGAACGCCGGTAAGCTTCTGGCCGACCTCCGGGCTGCCGGAGTGAACAAGCCGTTCATGGGCGGTGATGGCATTTTTGAAAATGCTTTCATCAAGGATGCGGGCCAGGCTGCCGAAGGCGTTTACGTCACCGGCGCAGGCGTGCCGGACGACAAGTTGCCCCAGAAGGGCCAGGACTTCTTGAAGAACTTCAAGGCTAAATATGGTGAAGTCGAGAACTACACCATTTATGGCTACGAATCAATGTCCGTAGCACTTCAAGCCATCAAGACGGCTGGCGTGAAAGACCGCAAGGCTATCTTGCAGGCGGTCGCTAACACGAAGGACTTCGCTGGTGTGCTTGGAACCTGGAGCTTCGCTGCCAATGGCGATACGACCCTGACCGACTACAAGGTCGAGCAGATTAAGGATGGTAAGTTCACCTTCCTGACGGCTGTACGCCCTAAAGTCTAGGTAAATTCTACTCAGACGCGCCGACCTAACAAGGTCGGCGTGTCTGACTTAAAAAGGTTTGTTTTGGAGGCGGGTAGTTCTACTCCGCAGTAGTGATAAGCTGATAATTGCAGGGCAAAACCAGCCGCCTCCAAAACTATCAGATTCTTTGCCCGTTGTTTTAAGGGCAGCCTGTTCAATGGCAATTCGGCCCGTGGTTCGCTGGAAAATGTACGTGTTCTTGTATTTTGTCTAAAATGTTCTAAGTGTTAAGGGTTATCTGCTCGCCGGGTTTTCCCCAATTTATCTGCTACTAAATTGAAGAAAAAAAGGAACTGCTAAACCAGATGGATAGCTTACCAGTTCAAATTATCCTGTTAGCTCTGTGGCTTGGCGCAGGTGTTTACGGCGTAACCTTGCTGTTAAAAAAAGGTTTTAAGTTTAGATTCAACTGGCTTCGCACCTTGGCTTTTTTCGTTGCGCCAGTCCTGGTTGTGGCTTATTTCATTCTCAATGCTGTTGGAAGCATAAGCACGACCTGGCCGCAGAATATTCCAGTGGTCCTGGTTAACGTGTTGCTAACTCTTACCATGCTGGCGGTAAGTCCTTTCCTGTTGCTGGTGGCCTACCTCGCGCCAAACTTTGCTACTTCTGACGTAACGGCATTGACTTTGCGGCGTGAAGGATTCAATCGTTTGCGCGGCTGGCTGACCATTGGTGGCCTTCTTTTCGTTTCACTCCTGCTGCCGATAGTAGCTCTTTCGCTATTCCGGGCGGCCCCGCGCTACGATAGCGTGGTGAGCGTGATTATCAATGGGTTGCTCAGTGGCGCGCTTTTCTCGCTGATCGCGCTGGGTTATACGCTGGTCTACGGTATCGTCGAACTGATCAACTTCGCCCACGGCGATGTTTTTATGATGGGTTCGCTGGTCGGTTTCACAGTTATCACGACTATGCTGGGAGTACAACCGGGCCGGGCGGTTAAAAGCAGCACACCTCTGATTCTGGTGATCTTCGCTATTCTGGTCGCTCTGGTGGTGGCGATGATCGCCTGTGCCGTGCTTAATTATTTGATCAACCGCATCGCTTACAAACGCCTGCGCAATGCGCCCCGGTTAGCTCCTTTAATTTCAGCTATCGGTGTATCCTTTATCCTCCAGAATATCGCTCTCTACCTGATCAGTTCGGCTCCCAAAGGCTATCCGGTGCTTTTTCCCAACGGCACAACCGGAGCCTCTAATATTGACCTGGTTAGTGATGTACTGGGTAACAGCGAGAGTTTAATTACGCTCCCGGTGACGGCTTTTCTGGTAATATTCGGGGCCGGTGTTTTGCTGTTGGGTTTGCGTTACTTGATCAATAGTACCAAAGTAGGTAAGGCAATGCGGGCGGTAGCTCAGAACCGCGAGGCCGCGGCTTTGATGGGTATCAATATCGAACGCACGATTAGCTTCGCCTTTTTGCTAGGCGGCGGGCTGGCCGGGGCTGCCGGAGTTATTTACGGAGTTTATCAGGTGCAAGGAGCAGTTCGGTACGACCTGGGCTTTGTAAATGGTTTGTTTGCTTTTACGGCTGCCGTGCTGGGTGGTATCGGCAACGTCAATGGAGCCGTGCTGGGCGGTATTTTCATCGGCATGATTTACTCGGTCAGCCAATCGAGTTTCTTTGGCCTGACTGCCGATTACCTGGCTTTGTCTATCTGGGCACCCGTGGCGGTTTTCGGTATTTTGGTGCTGGTAATGGTTTTCCGACCTACCGGTATTCTGGGCGATAATGTGCAGGAGAAGGTTTAGACTATGGCAGAAGTTAAAACGAAACCGCTCGGCGGCCAAAGACAACCCGCTCCGCCCCGGCCTTTCAACCGGGCCGACCAGGATCGCAATAAGCTGATTGTGCTGGGCGTTCTGGCGGTAATTCTGCTGGTTTTGCCTTTTGTGCTCCGGCCTGTCCTGAGCATCTTTGGTTCCACTGTTTTTGGCGACACGATGGGTGCAATCAACTCGACTATGATTTTTGTGTTGCTGGCCCTCGGTCTCAATATCGTGACTGGTTATGCCGGTTTGCTCGACCTGGGTTACGCCGCTTTCTTTGCTATTGGCGGCTATACAATGGCCTTCCTGACGGCCCGTGGCAGCCCATTTTACGAAAGTTTCCACACGAATTTCTGGGTCGCTCTGCCGATCAGTTTTTTGATGGCCGCTCTCTTTGGAGTTTTGTTGGGCGCACCTACTCTCGGCTTGCGGGGAGATTATCTGGCGATTGTGACGCTGGGCTTTGGTGAAATCGTGCCGCTTACCTTTAATAACCTGACTAAAGTTACCGGCGGCGACACCGGCCTGTCCGGGCTAGAGCAACCAGGTCTGTTCGGTTTTCAATTTTCGTCGTCTACCCTGGAAGCCTGGTATCTGGTGACAGTGCTGGTTCTTTTCTTCTCGATCTTCATGATCCGCCGTCTGGTAGACTCGCGGCTGGGCCGAGCGTGGATGGCGATTCGGGAAGACGAGATTGCCGCCTCTTCGATGGGCATCAACCTCGTCCGAACCAAGCTTTTAGCTTTCGGCATGGGTGCTTCGTTTGCTGGATTTGCCGGAGCAATCTACGCTAACAGCCTGGGTTCGGCCAATCCTTCCCAGTTCCGCTTCGACGTGTCGGTGCTGGTGCTGTCAATGATCATCCTGGGCGGTCTGGGCAATATCTGGGGCGTGATCTTCGGCGCAGTCACCCTGGCGATGAGTGATCGGTACGTCATCCCGTTTTTCACCGAGCAGGTACGCAAGGTTGCCGAAGGTATTCCCGATACGCAGACATTGGTAAATGGGGTGCTAACGAAAGAGGCTAATCCTTTCAAGGACATCTTGATCAATGTCGGCAGCAATTCGCGGTTGCTGATTTTTGGTTTAATCCTGGTGACAATGATGCTCGTGCGGCCCGAAGGTTTGTTCCCTAGCGGGCGACGTAAGATGGAGTTGCACGCCGCCGACGAGGATGACAAGCAGCCTTTCATAGCGGCTTCGGACGACCCGCTTTCAGGAGCCGATTCACGCGGTTCACTTAGCTATAATCCGTCTGTCACCGACTCCAGTGCGCCGGAAGACTCGCCGACTTTCCGGCAAGATGGCGATGGCCGGAGTGACGGCAGAAAGCCTTAACCCTTACCTCAGATTTGGGTGTAAATGAGGCTAATGTAGGCCTTTTAGACTTGTTTACACCCGACAAGATAAATTGTGGAAGTAAAAATGGATAACAACCTACTCGAAGCAAAAGAAATTTCCAAAAATTTCGGTGGTATTACGGCGGTGCAGAAGGTAAATTTTACCATTCCCCGCCGTAGCATTGTCAGTTTGATCGGGCCGAACGGAGCCGGTAAAACGACTTTCTTTAACCTTGTGACGGGCATTTACGAGCCGACTACTGGCGTAATCATGTTCGACGGCAAGCCGCTCGAACATCTCAAACCGCACGAAGTGACGCAGCGTGGGATCGCCCGCACTTTCCAGAATATCCGGCTTTTTTCCAACATGACCGCCCTGGAAAATGTGCTGGTGGGCGAACATTCCAGGCTAAAAGCCGGTTTGTTTGGCTCGGTCATCCGGCCGTCCAGCCAGCGCAACGAAGAGAAACGCGCCCGCGATACGGCAATGGAGCTATTGGCTTATGTCGGTCTGGGCGGCAAGCACGACGAGTTTGCCAAGAACTTGCCCTATGGCGACCAACGCCGCCTGGAAATCGCCCGCGCCCTCGGCACTAACCCTAAACTCCTCTTGCTGGACGAACCTACCGCCGGGATGAACCCGAACGAAACAGCTCGGCTGACCCAACTGGTTGACCAGTTACGGCGCGAACGAGATGTGACGGTGCTGCTTATCGAACACGACATGAAAGTTGTGATGGAAGTAAGCGACCGGGTAACGGTTCTGAACTTTGGACGCAAGATTGCCGAAGGTCTGCCGGAGCAAATCAAGTCTAATACCGAAGTAATCGAGGCGTACCTGGGTAAGGCTTATGCTAAGACCGTCAGCGAAGAAAAAGAGAAAGAGAAGGAGAAGAGGTAAGCTCGATGACCCAATCCGCAATCGCCTCTAACACCGCGGGGCGACCTGAAAGTCAGGCTGTGCTGGTACTCGACCGGGTGCAATCTTTCTATGGCAATATCCAGGCTCTCAAAGGTATCTCGCTGACGGTTTACCCTGGCGAAATCGTAACCCTGATCGGCTCGAATGGAGCGGGCAAGACTACGACTCTCAAAACTATCTCCGGGATTATTCGGCCTCGCGCCGGTCAGATTTTTTTGCGCGGGGAGCGTATTGATAATAAGCCGCCCGAAGAGATTGTGAAACAGGGTATTTCACATTCGCCGGAAGGCCGTAAGATTTTTCCGCGTATGACCGTGCTGGAAAATCTTGAAATGGGAGCATATCTCCGAAACGACAAAGGTGGCATCGGCGAGGATATGGAACTGATTTTTGGTTTGTTCCCTCGTTTGCGGGAACGTATCAAGCAACGGGCCGGTACAATGTCGGGAGGCGAACAGCAAATGCTGGCAATTGGTCGGGCGATGATGGCCCGCCCGAAGGTCTTGCTGCTGGATGAGCCGAGCATGGGTCTTTCGCCTCTGCTGGTCGAAACGATCTTCCAGATCATCCTCGACATCAACAAGCAAGGCACGACGATTTTGTTGGTGGAGCAAAACGCGCTGGCGGCCCTCAGCATTGC
>JBBRBE010000033.1:0-41084 GCA_038206175.1 Chloroflexia bacterium | reverse complement strand
AGCAGTCACGCCGGGTATCCCCTGGATGCCGCCGCCGTGTTGCTGGTAGAGTGTGAAGGGCTGACGGCTGCGCTCGAACAGCAAGCCGAGGCTATCGAGGCAGTTTGTCTGCGCGAGGGTGCGCTGGAATTTCGGGTGGCGAAAAGTGCCGCCGAGCGCGAAGCCCTGTGGAAGGGCCGCAAAGGTGCTTTTGGGGCGGTCGGGCGGATGTCGCCGGATTACTATGTGGTGGATGGCGTGGTGCCACGCTCCAAGCTACCGCCTGTTCTGGCAGCAGTCAACGCGATTTCAGCCCGCTACGGCTTGAGGATTGCTAACGTCTTTCACGCCGGAGACGGCAATTTGCACCCCCTGGTGATGTTCGACGGCAACAAGCCCGGCGATCTTGAAAAAGCTCTCAAAGCGGGCGAAGATATTATTCGGGTCTGCGCCGAGTCGGGCGGATCGCTCTCAGGCGAACACGGTATCGGGGTTGAAAAGCGCGACATGATGTGCTTTATCTTTAACGAGGGCGACCTCGCTATTATGCGCCGGGTGCGGGTGGCTTTCGATACTTACGGTTTGTGCAATCCTGAAAAGGTCATACCTACTCCCGGTCGTTGCGGTGAAACCCGGATCGCCACGGCTCGCCGCGCTCAGGAAATCTACGAACGCGACGGCATGCAAGCCTGGTAAGTTCTAGTTTGGTTGATAAAGTTAGAAACTTAATCGGCTGAGCAGGAGGGTATAGGCTGGGCGGCTTCTACTTTCAAAATCTGAGCCAGTATAAAAGTTCGGGCCGTTTATTTTTAGACGAAGGACGCTCAAAGATGTCAGTGTTCGATGCAACTACCCACCAGGAATTGACGCCCGCCACGCAAGAGGAAGCGGCCCCAATGTTGACCGAGTGCAGCCAGCAGGGACAGCGCATGCGAATTGTTGGTGGCGGCACCAAACAAAACCTCGGCAACCCTGCCGCCTCTACCGACGTTACAATTTCAACTCTCAAGCTGGACGACCTGGTTGATTACCAACCGGAAGACCTGACGATTACGGTCGGGGCGGGAATGACTTTCGCCCGACTGCAAGCAATCCTCGGTGCGCAGGGTCAGTTCTTGCCGCTCGATCCGCCTGAGCTACAGGGCCAGACGATGGGCGGTATCCTGGCAACCAACCGCAGTGGGCCGCGCCGCTTACTCTACGGTACCGCCCGTGATCTGTTGATCGGCTGTCGGTTTGTTCTAGCGGACGGTTCGAGCGGCCATAGTGGAGGCCGGGTAGTCAAAAACGTGGCTGGTTACGATCTGCACAAGCTCTTTATCGGTTCTTACGGCACTCTCGGACTGCTGACCGAAGTAACTTTTAAAGTTGTGCCTTTACCGCAAGTAGTCGGCGCGGGTAAGGCTGTTTTTAGCAGCCTGGAAACGGCTTGCGCGGCTGCCCGCCAATGCGCCCGCTCGAACCTGATGCCTTCGGCCCTGCAAGTAGAACGCGAGAGTGAAGGAGCTTTTGGATTATGGTTTGGGGCCGAAGGGGTGGGCGTGGCCGTGGAGGGCCAACTGTCCGGCCTGGCCGAGATTTGCCGCCAGGCAGGAGCTACTTCGGTCGAAATCCTGAGCGATGGCTCTGCGGTTCTGCAAAAACTGGCTAACTGGGACAAGGCGCATTCCGCGACGGCTAGAATTGGGCTGAAAGCTACTGCTATCCTGACTGATTTGCCTCGCCTGGCTGCTCTGTTAGAGAAATTAGGCCGGGTAGTGGTGCAGGCCGGAACAGGCGTAATCTATACCACGGTCGTACCAGGGTCGCCAGTGGAATTGTCATCCCAGATCGAGCGTGTTCGGGCCGAAGTAGAAAAGCTGGGTGGCAGCCTTACCCTCGAAACCGCTCCGCCAGAAATCAAGCAACGGGTGGATGCCTGGGGCGCACTGGGCGACGCGCTGCCCTCGATGCAAGCTCTCAAGCGGCAACTCGATCCGCAAGGTTTGCTCAACCCTGGCAGGCTCGATTTAGGTCTGGTAACGGCGCAGGTTTAATCGTTTTCTTTGCTATATTGAATTAGACATTTAGAATTCCACTTCAAGTTTTGTCTTTATATAAAGTGGCACATCTCGTCGTTCGCGTTCCAAACGACGAAATGTGCCACTTTAGGCCAATCAAGAAAGAAGACTAGGTGAAAAGTTCACTTACTTTCACTTTGAAACCAGGAATAACGTCCTCACCGCTCAACTCGTCATTTAAGCCTAATATTTGCACTGGTTGGGCCTGGCCCAGATGATACACTTCCACACTCTTTTGTCGAGGGTTGATTGCCCAGATAATTCGTACCCCGACCGCTTGCCAGTCGGTTAGTTTCTGTTGAGCCGCTTCCCGCTCCTTTTGACTCCTTAAATCACTCGGCGAATGAATTTCGACCACCAGATCAGGCACTCCTTTGACGCTTTTTTCACTTTCGGGCGGCACTCGTTCGGCAACGATAAAACCTAAATCGGGAATAGGCATCCACCCGGTGCCTACATCGAAAGTAGTATCTCGCCAGATCATTCCGAAGGATTCGTTTGGGTCAAAGGCGGCTAACTTGCGGTCAATTCTTTTGCCAATCCGACCGTGACTATCACCGGGCATGGGCTTCTTTACCAGCTTCCCATCCACCAACTCATAAAGTTCTCCGAATTGAGGCAAGCCTTCAAATTCTTGAGGAGTGTAAGTCCGCTCCAAATCAGGTTGACTAGCTCGTAAGGCCATGCTTCACCCTTTCCTTAAAACAAGATTTCCACTTCTGGTTGCAAATCAAGCAACCCTTAAGTTGAACTCAATTATACTCCAGGTAGGTGACTATAGCCAGTACAGCCCTATTTTGAGAGTTATGCGCTAAACTTGCAGAAAAAGCTTGAGCCATAAAAATTGACACAGCGTTAAGGGCGTGTTAATATCAGCCTCGGTTCGCTGCAAAGCCAACCGGCACATTACAAAGAAATTTCTTTAGAAAGAAAAGTATAGTTGAAGAGTGCCTTTCCGCCAATTAGTTTAACTAAGAGGTCGCGGTGCGAACCCGCTAAGCTGAAAGGTTCACCCAGGGGAAGCCGGTGTAAATCCGGCACAGTCCCGCTACTGTAACCGTCCTGTCGCCAGGGCGGAAGTCAGATCGCCTGTCTTCAACTTTACCGCTGCGTTAGTCTTCGAGGGAAAGGACGCACGGGGTTTTCAGGTTTCGGGCCTGCTCCTATACGAGCATGGTCTCGCCCGCCCCTTGCTCTGCCGCCTTCCCGCGCAGAAGCTGTAGGGTCGGGTTTTTTATTGCCCGGTCTCGGCTTTGCCGGTTGGGAGTGTCGGGTAGAGCGAGGGTGAGGATTACTTGCCCGTCCTTTCTCGTGTTCTGGCTGATCTAACGGTTTACGGGGCGAGGTGGAAATACGGCCCTTGCCGATAAGGAGAGAGAAAGGACGTTTGGTTAAATTGAAGAAAAGACGTTTCTGGCTGCTTGGCCCTATCCTGGCCCTCTGGCTGGCTCTGGTGCTGGCCGCCTGTGGCGACAATACGGCTACTAGCCCAATAACTACCGCAGTGACGACAACCCGTTCGGCCACCACTGCCGTCGCCACAACCGCGAACGCGACTACTACAACCGCTCCGGCGACGACCGCGACAGCGACCACGGCGGCTCCAACAACGGCGTCAGCTACCACGGTTGCTCCCACCACTGCGGCGGTTTCTAGCAGCACCAGCGCGGCCACCACTGCGGCGGTGACCACTTCGAGTGCCGCCACCACGGCAGCGACCGGAGCGACCACGGCAGCAACTGGCGGCAGCACAGCTACTACCTACCCGCTTACACTTACCGATGACAACAAGCGAAGCGTGACGCTGGCGAAAGCTCCGGCCAGGATCGTTTCGTTGGCACCCAGCAACACCGAACTGCTCTTTGCTCTCGGCCTGGGCGACCGGGTGGTAGGGGTAGATAATTACTCGAATTACCCGGCGGAGGCCGCAAAAAAAGAGAAAATCGGCGGTTATTCGGATACGAATATCGAGAAAGTTGTGTCGCTCTCGCCCGACCTCGTACTGGCGGCGGGTATCACTTCTAAAGAACTGCTCGATAGCCTGACCTCGCGCAAGTTAACCGTGCTGGTGCTGAATCCGGCTGATCTGGCAGGCGTGGCCGGGAATATGAAGTTGCTCGGTCAGGTCGCAGGCGTGCCAGACAAGGGGCAGACCGCCGCCGCCGATTTTCAGAAGCGGTTGGAGACGATTGCGGCAAAGGTAAAAGACGCCAAAGCAAAGCCACGGGTCTTTTACGAGCTCGATCCGACCCTTTTTACGGTTGGCCCTGGCTCGTTTATTGACGACATGATCGTGAAAGCAGGTGGGCAGAATATTGTCACCGACGCCAGCAACCCTTACCCCCAACTTAACCAGGAAGCCGTTGTCAGCAAAGACCCCGAAGTAATCTTATTGGGTGACGATAGCGGAGGGGTGGATACGCCGGAGAAAATTCTAACTCGCGCCGGTTGGAGCAATATTTCGGCAGTCAAAAACAAGCGCATCTATCCGCTAAACGCCGATCTGGTAAACCGGCCTGGCCCACGGGCGGCGGATGGCGTCGAAGCTATTGCAAAGGCTCTTTATCCCGATTTCTTTAAGTAGTCGAGCCCGTTAAGAGAACAATAATATAATATAATACCCATGAATTATATTTATATTATTGTCCCAGGCAGGAGTGTGCCGGTGCTGAAAATCAACAATCCAAATCCTAAATCAGACCGGGCCACTCTGAGCCATCCTCAGCCCGCCGCCAGCAGTCGGTACGCCGCCCGCCGCCTTCAATCTGCGGCTCTTTTTTCCACCCAGCGACGGCGGTGGAGCCTGATTGTCCTGAGCATTGCCGGGTTGGTGGTTGTCCTGATCGGCTGTGTATCTTTTGGAGCAGTCCCGGTTTCGCTCGATGCGACCTTCAAAATCATCTGGAATCACACGGTCGGGCTGCTCTGGCGGCTTCCGGCAGACTACACCAGCAGCCAGGATACGATCATCTGGCAGATCAGGCTGCCGCGCCTGGTGCTGGCGAGTTGTGTCGGGGCGGCCCTGGCGGGAGCGGGCGCACTTTACCAGGGTCTCTTTCGCAACCCACTGGCCGATCCTTACCTGGTGGGAGTGGCGCAGGGAGCGGCGGTCGGAGCGGTCACGCTGATCGTCGTGCCGCTCCCGGCCTTTCTACTCTTTACCGGCGCGGTACAGCTAGGAGCCTTTGCCGGGGCCGTCCTGACCGTCGCTATTGTCTACAATCTGGCCCGCGTCGGTGGCGAAGTTCGCAATACGACCCTGTTGCTGGCCGGGGTAGCGATTGGTTCGCTGGGCGCGGCCATTACAACTCTCCTGACTTACCTCCATAACGATAAACTGGCGACAATTTACGGCTGGCTGCTGGGCGGCTTCAACACTTCGGGCGGTTGGGATAACGTCGGGCTGATCGCGCCTTACCTGGTGGTTGGCTTCGTGATGGTCATACCTTTTGGACGGCGGCTCAATGCCCTGCAAATGGGCGAGGAACAGGCCGCGCAACTTGGGCTGAACGTGCGAGTGGTCAAGCTAGTGATGGTGGTGGCGGCGACTCTGATGGCGGCGGCGGCGGTTTCGGTCAGTGGGATCATCGGGTTTGTCGGGCTGGTTGTGCCGCACCTGGTACGGATGTTGACCGGGCAAGACTACCGTCTGCTCGTGCCGCTTTCGATTCTGTGGGGAGCCGTGTTTATGGTGCTGACCGACTCGGTGGCCCGTACTATTCTCGCGCCCGCCGAACTGCCGGTCAGTATCATTACCGCTTTTGTGGGTGGGCCGTTCTTTATTTACATCTTGCGCCGCAAGAAGAAGGTGCAGGGTATGGAATGACCACGAGCAAGGACGGGGAAGCATTTTTAGAAATACGTAACTTGCAGGCCGGATACGGTTCCAGGCGAGTGCTGCACGACCTGAGCCTGAGCGTTGCACCGGGTGAGATGCTGGGCGTAATCGGCCCGAACGGGTGCGGCAAATCTACGTTGGTTAAGGCCGTGAGCGGGGTTCTCAAGCCGCAGGGAGGCGAAGTTTTTTTCGAGGGCCGCAACCTGCTGCGCCTGAAGCCGCACGAACGCGCCCGACTGCTGGCGGTGGTAGTCCAAAATCCTAGCCTGCCCTCGGCTTTTACCGCCGCCGAACTGGTGCTGCTTGGTCGTACTCCGCACCTGGGCGCATTCCAGCAAGAAGGCCCGCACGACTGGCAGATCGTTCAGGAAGCAATGGAAGCCAGCGACTGCTGGGAGATGGCAAATCGTCCGGTTGGCGAACTTTCGGGCGGAGAACGACAGCGCGTGCTGTTTGCCCTGGCTCTGGCTCAACAGCCCCGCTTTTTGTTGCTGGACGAGCCGACCACTTTTTTAGACATTAATTACCAGGTCGAGGTGATGGACATTGCCGCCGACTGGTTGCGGGCCGCGCCGGGCCGTGGGGCGATTGCCGTGCTGCACGACCTGAACCTCGCCGCGCAATATTGCCAGCGTCTGGCCCTGCTTTCGGCTGGCCGGGTGCTGGCAATCGGTCGCCCGCAGGAAGTCATTACCGCCGAGAATATTCGGCAGGCTTATGGGGCGCAGGTGCTAGTCACGCCTCACCCGGTTAACCAATTGCCCACTACTTTCATTTTGCCCGGTCATACCCCTAAAATACCGCGCTAAAATCCGGCACACAGCTTGTAGGTTTGCATCGGTGAGTTATAATGAGGTGGCTTAAAAGGCTGGTGTTTTGAGGTGTGAACTTTTCGGTGAGGCATGAGAGCAGACCATGAAACTTGAAATACCGAACGAAAACCCGGAATTAATCCTGTTGGATGGCCGAAGGCTGGCTGCCGAGTTGCAGGCCGAGTTAGAAAAGGAAATCGCCGAGTTTATTGTAAACACCGGCAGACCGCCAGGCCTGGCGATGATCGTATTGGGTCAGGACAGGGTTGCCCTCGAATATGCTAACAATGCTTCGCAGATGGCTCTGGCTCTGGGTCTGGAATATATGGCCTACCTGTGGCCTAACGATACGGACGACCGCGAACTGGCTCTGTTGATCAAAGATTTGAACACCGATCCGCAGTTCGACGGTATTTCGATTCAGGCTCCTTTTCCACCCCACATCAGCTACGAGGAAATGTCCGGCAGCATTGACCCGCGCAAAGATGTCGAAGGCTATCACCCGTTGAACGTCGGGCGGCTTTTCTTGAACCTGGATACTTTCGTACCGCCCCCGGCAGTGGCCGGGATCGAACTGCTCTTGCGCTATGGTATAAACCCGGCGGGGATGCGGGCCGTAATCGTGGGACGTAGTCGGGTGATTGGCAAGCCTCTTTCCGGTCTGCTGGCGATTGCCGATGCGACTGTAACGTTGTGCCACAGTGCCACCCGTGACCTGACCGCCCACCTGCGCGAGGCCGATCTGGTGGTAGCCTGTGCGGGTGTGCCTAACCTCATTACTGGCGATATGCTCAAGCCAGGAGTAGTGGTGATAGATTACGGTAAAACCTTCGAGGGCGAGGAACTGTTGGGTGATGTGGAATGGGATAGCGTAAGCCTGTTGGCCCGTGCCATTAGCCCGGTGGTGGGTGGAGTCGGCCCGCTTACGACCCTGGCCCTGATTGCCAACACGATCAAGGCGGCTCAGAGATTGGGTTAGAACCAACTGGCAATACAAATATCAATGCCAATGCAAACGGAAAGACCGAAAGCTGGAAAGAGAGTATTTTTGTGAGTGAAGAGATTTCGCAAACTGAACCTAAAGTAGCGATGGTGATTATGGCCCACCCGGACGACGCTGAATTTGGCTGCGCCGGGACAATTGCGGCCTGGGCGCGGGATGGCTGGGAAATTCATTATGTGATTTGCTCGGACGGGTCGGGCGGTGGTTCGGATGACGCTCGCGAAGTGGGTCTGGAAGCCCGGCGTAAAATTTCGGACACCCGCAAGCAAGAGCAACGCGAAGCCGCCCAGGTGCTGGGTGCGCGGGATGTAGTCTTTCTGGACTTCCCGGACGGAAGATTAGAACCAACCCTTGATTTGCGCCGCGAAATCGTGCGGGTGTTGCGCCGTTACCGTCCGACACGGGTGATATGCCAATCCCCAGAGCGTACCTGGACACCCGTAATGGCGATTCCTCGCCACCATCCCGACCATCTGGCCGCCGGGCAAGCCACCCTTTTTGCCATTTATCCGGCCAGTCAAAACCCCTGGGACTTCCCGGAATTGTTAGAAGAAGGTCTGGAACCCCATCGCGTGCGCGAAGTCTACATTTCCGGCGCACCTTTCCTTAATCATGTAGTGGATATTTCCGATACAATTGACCTGAAAATCGAGGCTCTGGCTCAGCACGCCAGCCAACACCTCGATTTTGCCCAGAC
Source organism: Chloroflexia bacterium (assembly GCA_038206175.1). Classification (GTDB taxonomy): domain Bacteria; phylum Chloroflexota; class Chloroflexia; order Chloroheliales; family Chloroheliaceae; genus 54-19. Next base: position 32,695 of record JBBRBE010000033.1, on the reverse strand, counting down.
CGAGGAACGTATACGCGGTTGGACGGCTGCTAACGGAGCCAAGCACGGCCTGGCTCACGCTGAGGAATATCACCTGACCCTGAACTAGATCGAGGAGCCAGGAAAGCCGGTCGGCGGGCCTTTCAAGTCGAAGCTCGAACAAAGTTCGACCCGAACTGCTCTTTTGAATGAGATTTATCGGCAATGGGACAACCGGTTTTTTAATTTTTTCGCTTTTAAGCTTTATAAAAGTGGCGTTAGAAGAGTGGTAAAAGCGTGCTAGAGAGCGAAATACCGGTTTCTCAACCGGGCCAGGCCGAAATATTAGAGCGGCTGCACGATCATATCATTATTTGCGGACTACGTAACCTGGGTTATCGCATCCTGGAACAATTGCGCGGAGCCAGGATTGACGTAGTGGTAATTGATAACGAGCCGGAGTTACGCTTTGCCGAGGAAGCGATCAGCCTGAATGTGCCGCTTATCCGGCGGGATAGCCGGACTGAAACGGCTCTGACTCTGGCTGGAATAAGCCGGGCGCGGGCGATTATTACCGTAGCCGACGACGACCTGAAAAACCTGGAAACCGTGCTGGAAGCCAGCCGTCTGGCTCCTAATGTTCGGGCGGTAGCTTCCTTCTCCAACAGCCAGATCGGGGAACAAATTATCAACACCCTGCCCAACGCCCACGCTCTGAGCCTGCCCGAACTGACCGCCACTACTTTCGTGACTGCTTCACTCCCGAATCAGGTTTTGCACCTGTTCGAGATTGGAACCGAAGAAGTGGCGGTAGTAGCCGACCGGCCCAACCAGCCCGGCTCGATCAGTGCCCTTTACGGCAAAATTGTGCCGATCCAGGTCGAGCGCGACCCGCTTCTTCGCACCGGCAACCCCCAGGAAGACGTTACCGTTTGCCCTTCACCCAATAAACATGTCCAGCCTTCTGATACGGTCTTCTTGATCGGGCGCAGCAACGACCTGGTTACGGCGGAAGAAGTTAAGCTCGACCGGCGCACCCTGGAATTAAGCCGGAGTGGAAATGTCTCCCTCCAACCGGAGGCCGGTATTCGCCAGCGAGTGCGGCAGCGCAAAGCCCAGGAGCGGTCGGGCCGCATCGGGCGGTGGTGGCGGTTGTTCCGGCGTTCGCTCCGCACGCTAGAGCGGCCTTTTCGCTTTGTGCTGGTCTTTTTGATAATCCTGCTCATAATTAGCACTCTGATTTTTCTGTGGGCAAAGGGCGGTAACGTAGTAGATGCGCTTTACACCAGCGTAAACGTGGTGACGGGCGAGAATACCCTCGAAAAAGACGTCTGGGAGATCAAGCTTTATGGCGTGCTGCTAACCCTGGTTGGGACGGCTCTACTGACGGTGATTTACGGTTATGTCACGAATTACATCGTAAGTGCGCGGATTGCCGAGGCTCTGGGCCAGCAAAAAGCCACCGACATGAAAGACCACGTGGTGCTGAGTGGGCTGGATACGGTCGGTTATTTCGTTTTGCGGGGTTTGCTAGAACGCGGCGAAAGAGTCGTGGTGGTGGAGCGGGACGCCGATAATCGCTATGTTAATCTGGTGCGCAACATGGGTGTGCCGGTCTTACAGGCCGATGCCCGCCTGAGCGAAACGCTCGATCTGGTGAACGTCACTCACGCCCGGTGCATCACGATCTTGACCAACGACGACCTGGCAAACCTCGAAACGGCTCTAAATGCCCGTCAGAAGAACCGCCAGTTGCGGGTAGTGTTGCGTTTGTTCGACCGGGGTCTGGCTGAAAAGATCGAGAACCGCTTTAGCATCCAGATTGCCCGTAGCACTTCGGCTCTGGCGGCTCCTTATTTTATCGCCAGTGCGCTTAACTACGAGGTAGTAACGACTTTTTACGTCCACCAGACCCCATTTATTGTCACTCGCCTCGTGATCCGGCCCGGTGGTGCGCTCGATGGCCTGACGGTTAAAAAGCTTTACAGCCGCACCGGCATTCTGGTGATGGCTTACTACCACCCGCCGCGCCCGGCCCTGCAACCCAACACCCCCCTGATGCCCAGGGCCGAACAGGTAATGGTGCATCAAATCACACCGCAGTTCTACCCCGACCCCGAACAGTTCGTTTTGCACGGTGGCGATACGATTTATTTCGTCGGCCCTTACGACCGCATCACCTCGGTTTATAAGCTCAACTCTTAGATTTTTCAGTCTGAATAAAAAAGCTAAAGGGTGGAAATGAAAATGCACGTCTCCATTTCCATCTTTTAGCTTTTTCAGACCGTAAAACAATTCTGATTTATTCGGCCTGAGCCGCTGTAATTCGGTTGATCGCCCATTCGAGGTGTTCGCGCACAGTCGGGTCTGGTTCGGCGGCAAGGGCGGCCTGTAGGTCGGGCAGAGTGGCCGGGTCGCCCGCATTGCCCAACGCCACGGCCACGTTACGGCGCAACCCGGCCCGTTTAGGCCGCAAGAGGGGCGTGCCGCGAAACGCGGGCCGAAAGGTTTCTTCAGTCTCGGTCATGCGCAGCCAGGCTAAAAGATCGGGAGCCGCGTCGTCCGGGCTGGCGGGCTGAAATTCGGCGTGCTGGCCCAGTAGAGCTTTCTTGTTATAAGGGCAAACCTCCTGGCAGATGTCACAGCCAAAAACCCATTGGCCCATTCCTGGCCGTAGTTCGAGGGGAATCGCTCCTTTTAATTCGATGGTGAGGTAGGAAATGCAGCGGTCGTTGTGGACGGCCCACGGCTCTACAATTGCTTCGGTCGGGCAGGCGTCCAGACAGCGCGTGCAACGTCCGCAAGTCCCCCAGGCCGGTGGGTCGTATTCCAGTTCCAGGTCGGTCAGGATTTCGGCCAGGAAAAAGTAAGAGCCAAAACGCCGGTTGATCAAGTTCGTGTTTTTGCCCCAAAAGCCTAGCCCGGCCCGTTGCGCCGCAGAACGATCTACAATGCGGGCGGTATCTACCAGCAGGCGGGCTTCGGTCTGGCCGGTGTGGGCTTTAAGCCGCTCGAAAAGCTTCTCCATCCGAGCTTTCAAGACGGTGTGGTAATCCTGGCCCCAGGCGTAGCGGGCGACTTTACCTCGCGGCCTTCCGGGGATTACTTCTGGTTCGACCGCTTCGTTCAAATAGGACATGCCGAGCGAAATAATCGAACGAACACCTGGCAAGAGATTAGCCGGGTCGCACGAAAAGCGGGCACGTTCGGCGTTGAACCAGGCCAGCCCTGCAATGCGGCCCTGTTCGATATGCTCAAGCAACCGGGCCTGAGTTTCCTCGAATGGCCCGGCTTGAGCCAGGCCAACGAGATCAAAGCCTAGTTTGTGGGCTTCTTCTTTGATAAAACTGCTTAATTCTGGTTGATTCATCTTAAACTTCATTTTTAGCTCGGCTCTAGCTCTCCCGACTGACCTGGCCTTTATTTCAGGACCGAAGGTTGACCAGTTGAAAGCTGGTAGCGGCTTTTGGCACTTCGTAAATCACGAAACTGCGGAAGGTTGCCCCCGGCACCAGGACTGAACTGGAACCGAAATTGCCGTAGTTGCCCTCGGCGTTCAGGCTCAACACCTCCGGGTCGGTGGAAGTTTTGGCAATGTGAAGGCGGTCGTTGGCATCTTTCAGGCCCACGAAATAGCCCGCCGTGGGAATAATAGTGGGATTATCGCCTTCGTTGCGGACTTCGTACTGCACGACCAGAAAAATTCCGTTAGCCGTAATCGGGTTAGAACTCCCCATCATTTCGGTCATTCCTTCGACTTTTTTGATGGTAAAGCCCACCTTGCTCAGCGATTCGGTGCCGCTTTTGCCGGTCAGGTCGTAGGTCACGCTTTTTTCCACCAGGGCCGTCGCCGCCACGACCGCCGGAAGAGCGGCCAGGGCCGTAGTCGGGCCAGGCGTGGCGCGGATTTCAGGCGGCACAGTACAGCAAGTTTTTTGCGGCGTAATCGTCGGCACGGCTGGGCTGACCGTTTCGTCACTACAAGCCGTCAGCCCCAGTCCCAGCAGCAGGGCCGCTACCAGCAATCTTTGAAAATGAAGATACAGATAGAGATAAAGTTTGGTTTTCAATTTGCCCCGTTTGTTGTTCCGTTTCCAACTTCGTCCGGCCTGACCAGAAAATCCGGCGGTACAGAGTCGGCCAGCCAGACCGTTTCATTACCCAGGTAAAATGCTACACCCCTCGCGTGAGCCTCTCCTGCCCGCACTTTCAGTATAACTGAGCTTCCGCCTTTACGCCGGGCGACCTGAAGGGCTGTTTGTTGATCTGCCGAAAGATGCACATATTGACGGTTCATGGGTTTGAGACCCTGAGCCAGGATCAGCGGCAGCGTCTTCTGGTTCGTGCCCTGGTAGAGCGTCGCGGGCGGCACTGCCGGTTCTTTGGCCAGGCGTTGCGGCACGGAGTGGCCGTAAAAGGCCCGGATTCGTCCGTCTTTTAGCTCGAAACGTTGCTTATCTGATTCGGCCATGATCTACCGGAGCGTTTCCTCGCTCAAGGTTTGCCACTGCACTCGTTCCCGCCGCAGAGCCGCCAACAAATCTTCAAGCAATACCCAACCCTGGCTATCCAGTTCCAGTTCATACAGCCAGGGCTGATGGCGCAAAGCGTGCGAAATAGTCTTGCTTATTCTTACCAGTTCTTTGTCCATAACATCATGCTTTCTGGCACACCACGTGCTTCGTATGCTAAAATGATCGAGTAGGAGAATTATAACAGAAGGAAACATCATGAGTTACAACCCGGTGGAGCCGGGCGGCTATCCGTCCCGGCCTTTTAGCCCGCCTCCGGCGGTCAATTTTGCTCCGCCCGCCCCGGCCCGGTTGCCCAGTCCGGCCCTGGCCAACGCTTGTTTTTTCACCGCGATGCTGGCCTTTCTGTTCGTAAGCGTCGTGGCCGCTCTGTTCAGGCTGGACTTTACGATCACTTCGCCCCTCAGCGAGGGAGTCCTGGTGCTGGTGTCGCTTATTTTCTGTTTGAGCGAGGGTTTCAACTTTAAAGAAATTTTTAGTCTGCGGAAAATAAGTCTGGGTACGGTAATCCTGTGCGTGTTTTTAGGGCTGGCCGGCCAGTTTGCGGTGCGTTTTCCCTCTCTGCTTAACGAATGGCTGTTGCGCATCTTTGGCCCTTTCCCTAATCCGATTCCCGATGCGGGCGAGGGTGGTGGGCGTATCTTGTTTTTCCTGATCATTGTGGTGGTGGCTCCGCTATGCGAGGAAACCCTGCTACGAGGATTTGTGCTGAGCGGCTACCGAGGGCTTGGTTTTGGTCGAAGTATTTTCTTTGTCGGTCTCTTTTTTGGCTTTGCCCATTTCTATCCGTCCCGCTTCGCCTACACCTTCCTTTTAGGTATGGCCCTGGCTTACCTCGTGCTGGTGACAGGCTCGATCTTTAGCTCGATCCTGGCTCACGCCGGATTTAACCTGCTGGGCGGTCTTTCGCCCTGGCTGACCGACTGGCTAAACCAGTTTGCCCGCGATAACGGCCAGAAAGTCCCCGACACCAGCGACCTCATAACCTTTTCGACCGTGCTAAGTACAATTCCGATCAGTCTGGTAGGCGGGCTGATTTTCTTTTTCCTTTTGCGCTCGATCTCGCGGCGGGCTATGCAGCGTCGGCCCGAACTCGAACCAGGCTTTTTAGGTCTGGTGCGGGGCTTTCGGCCCCTTCCGCCTCGTCCAGAACAACCTCCTTACGGGGCGAACTGGAGCTATCCGCCTGCGCCGAGTCTGGCCGAGTCTGGCCCGTCTTACCAGTCGGCTACGTATGACGTCCGCTACCCGCCCGGCAAACCTTTAGGCCGGGTCTGGTGGCGTATGAGCATGTTAGCTATCGTGTTGTTGTACCTTTTTACGAGCTATACCGAAATTCTGGTACGGCTTCGCGGCGATACGAGTACGAGTAATGCGTCCAGACAGCCTGCTTCGGTCGTGCGTTTTCTTCCGGCGGTAGAGCCGATCAGTTCCCTTTTGGACGGACGAGAACGCTAGACAAAGTTTTAATTCAAAAAATGTATTATACTGGCTTATCTGCGAGGTTGATAAAAATATAACAGCCTGAATAAATAGATTGCGACCGCATATTAAAAAAGGAAACCCTATTCATGTTTGGACCGAATCGGCCTACCGGGGGAAGTGAAGAAAAGCCCGGTAACAGTAATCAGGTTTTGCGACGGCTATTTCCTTACTTCCGACCTTACCGGCGGCAGTTACTGGGCGTGCTGGGCCTGGTCGTGGTGCAGGCGGTGGTACAGGCGGTTGGCCCGGCCCTGATCGGGCGGGCGATTGACACTAACATCGTCGGGCGCGACCGCGATGGCCTGGGCGGGACAATGTTGGTGTTGCTAGGGGTATATGTGGTCGGGCTGGTCGCGCAATCGAGCCAGGCTTTTCTGATGGGACGGATCGGGCAGAGTTTTTTGTCCGAACTTCGCACGATTGTCTTTGATAAAGTCCAGACCCTTTCGCTTTCCTTCTACGACCGCAACAAAGCAGGCGATCTCATGTCACGGCTGGTCAACGACATTTCAACGATCAACCAGCTAATCGGTCCTGGCCTGACGCAGGTGCTTGGCAGCGTGTTTGCCCTGGTAGGAATTATAATTGCGATGCTTTTGCTAAGCTGGCCCCTGGCTCTGGTCAGCTTTTTGATCATTCCAGTGATGATCTGGGCCACTGTGCTGTTCTCCCGCCAGTCCCGGCAAGCTTTCCGCCTGACCCGGACGGCTCTTGGGGCGGTGTCGTCCGAATTACAGGAAGAGATTGCCGGAGTGCGCGTAGCTCAGGCTTACAACCGCACCGAAGCTAATATTCGCCGCTTTGCCGAGCAAAACGCGGCCAACCGCGACGCCAATATCCAGGCCGTAGTGGTTACGTCGGCCTTCAACCCGACCATTGATGTGCTTAGCACCCTGGCGACTGCGATTGTGGCGGGGTTTGGGGGCTGGCTGGCGGTCAACAATCAAATTCCAGTCGGGGTAGTGGTGGCGTTCTTTATTTACGTGCAACAGTTCTTCCGCCCGATCCAGCTTGTTAGTTCGATTTATACTCAGGCACAGGGCGCATTGGCCGGAGCCGAGCGTATTTTTGAACTGGTTGACCAGCCAGCCGAGCAGCAAAACGCGCCGGGAGCCAAACCTTTGCCTACCGTCGAAGGGTTGGTCGAGTTCAAGAACGTCAACTTTGCCTACACGGGCGACGAACGGTCGAGCGAGGCCGCTCCGGTTTTGCGCGGGGTTAACCTGCTGGCCCGGCCAGGCCAGACTATCGCTATTGTAGGGCCGACCGGGGCCGGAAAATCCACCCTGGTTAATTTGATCCCGCGCTACTACGATGTGACAAGCGGGACGGTGACGATTGACGGCCAGGACGTGCGCGGCGTAACGCTGGAAAGCCTGCGTCAGCAGATCGGTATCGTGCTGCAAGATACTTATCTTTTCTCCGGCACGATCCGCGACAATATCCGTTACGGGCGTTTAGATGCGACCGACGCCGAGATAGAAAAGGCCGCCCGCACCGTCAGCGCCCACGAATTTATCCAGACCTTACCGCAAGGCTACGATACCCGCCTGGGCGAACGCGGAAGCGGCCTGAGCCAGGGCCAGCGTCAATTGCTGGCCTTTGCGCGGACTGTGCTTTCGCAGCCGCGCATTTTGATCTTGGACGAAGCGACTTCTAGCGTGGATACTCGCACCGAGGAATTGATCCAGCAAGCTCTGGGGCCGCTTTTGCAGGGCCGTACCGCTTTCGTAATTGCGCACCGGCTTTCGACTATCCGCGAGGCCGACCAGGTGCTGGTGTTGCAAGGAGGGCAAATTGTCGAACGCGGTACTCACAGCGAACTCCTGGCCCTGGGCGGCGAGTATGCCAGCCTTTACAATCGTCAGTTTCGAGAGTTGGTGGCTTGAAAGCTTTTGTCAGGCATAAATAAACAAAGTGTGTGCATTACTGGCACAAACTGTGCGTTCTTAATTCGCTGAAACTTTTCGGTAGCTTTGAATGTCCATGCTATAATGAAGCCGCTAGGTAGGGCTAAGTGTAGTTGCTAAAATGAACGAAACGAAAGACGAAGCGAAAACATGACAAAATTTGCCGATACTGGTACCAGACACCTTTTCAAATTCAAATCTCTAAGCCTTCTGGCCTTATCACTCCTTCTGGTCAGTCTCCTGGCGGCTTGCGGGGAAGACCCTAAACCGACGGTTACACCACCTACACCAACCGTCCTGGTTCCACCCTCTCCCACGCCCGCCCCGGATGCCCGCACGATTGCAAAAGCGGCGGCGGAGAAACTTAAAACGATTAACTCTCTGCATTTTCTGGTCAATATACTGACCGGCCAGGTAGACATTTACAACGGCATTTCCTTTAAGAAAGCCGAAGGTGATTTCCTTCAGCCTACCAGCTACAAAGCCAAGTTGCGCGTAAGTGTCGCTATCGCCCAGGTAGATGCCGAAATCGTTGGCGTCGGCAACGAGCAATGCCTTTCACTTCGCAATCTGGGTAATAGCTGGCAAAAGCTGCCTGCGGACGTTGGTTTCAAAGCCAGCGTGCTTTTCGACCCTGAAAAGGGCCTGGGCGCGGTTGTCACGAAGGTCAAGGATATTGAGATTGTTGGAACCGAGCAATTGGACGGGGTAGAAGTTTACCACCTTAAAGGGATCGTGGCCGGGACGGATATAGCCCCGATTACCGCTTCGACTTTGGGTAAAACCGATGTGGATTACGAAACCTGGATCGGCAAGAGCGACTCGATTATCCGTAAAGTAACTTTCAAGGAACGCTCGACCGACCCGAATGCCTCCAACTGGGAATTAACTTTCTCGAAGTTCAACGACCCGGTAAAAATCGAGAAGCCCTGTTAAACCGTTGGCTCAGGACGCGACGAAATCGTAGCTTTTCACAAAGCGGTAAAGTAAGGGAAGGAGCTTGATGGCAACCCACAAAGAGCCGGATAACGTTAGACGAGCCGCGCTGGACGATTATACCGAGTTGCGCGAGGTTCTGCGCGACCCTAAAGCCGCCCGACCCTCTCAGGTTCCCCCGTCTTCTTCGCAAGTAGAAGAGGCCCGCGGCGGGGCTACCCGGCCCTGGTTGGTGCTTTCAATGTTGCTGGTCGGGGTGATTCTGGCCGCGCTCGACCTGACCGTTGTTGTTTCGATCCTGACGACGATGATGTACGACCTGGATATACCGATTGGCAATCTCGACCAGGGAGCCTGGATCGTCAGTGCTTACTTGCTGGCTTACACGGTTACGATGCCCTTTTTAGGCCGGGTTTCGGACGTTTATGGGCGGCGAGTGGTTTTTCTAGGAGCTTTAATAGTTTTTGTAATTGGTTCCGTGATGGTCGCCCTCAGCACAAAAGAACTTGGTCTGGGTTGGATCATTGCCGGTCGGGTCGTGCAGGCGGTCGGCGGCGGCGCGATGGTTCCCGTTTCGATGGCGGTTGTAGGCGATATTTTCCCTTCTCGGCGGCGCGGCCTGGCCCTCGGCCTGATCGGGGCGGCGGATACCGCCGGGTGGGTGATTGGCCCCCTCTACGGTTCGGTTATGCTGAAATATTTCGGCTGGCACGCGATTTTCTGGATCAATGTGCCGCTCGGTCTAATCTCGGCAGTGTTGATTTTCTTCGCTCTGCGCGGAATTTCGGCTCGTGGGGTGGATGCACCCGCGCCGGTTTCTGAAGCTCGAACTCACTCAGTTTCACGGTTCCGGCAGCTAGACGTGGCAGGCTTCATCTTTCTTGGCCTGGCTTTGATCGGGGTAAATCTGGCTTTCGGTGGCGGCAAAGAGGCCGGGGCTTTATCCGGTTCGGCTTTCGACGAGCTTGAAAAGAACCCGTTAGCCGAATTCCAGGGGCCGATCCTGCTCGCGTCGGGCCTGTCGCTGGTAGTATTCATCCTGGTCGAACTTTTCCTGGCTCGTCGTCCGCTCCTGAACCTGCGAACATTCCGGCGCGTGCCTTTCGCGGCGGCAAACCTGGCGAACTTCATGGTCGGCGGTGCTTTGATGGTCGCTCTGGTTGGCGTGGCTCTCTTTGTCAATACCACTAATACCAGTAGTAACCGGGTGGACATTGCATTCGATGCCGCCCTTGCCCTGGCTCCTCTGACGCTAGGGATGGCTCTGGGAGCGGTCTTTGGTGGCTGGTTCAGCGACCGGGTGGGCTACCGGCTAGGCACGGTGCTAGGGCTGGCTGTGGTAGTATTTGGTTTTATCTTGATGGCAAAATGGAACGTAACCTGGCAGTTGCCCCGCGATTTACCTCTGCTCGTTCCCGGTTCGGCCCTCACCGGACTAGGTTTTGGCCTTATTATCGCCCCGGTCGGGACGGCGGTGATAGATTGGGCCGACCGCGAGGACATCGGGGTATCGGCGGCCCTGGTGCTGATCTTGCGCCTGGTTGGAATGACTATCGGCCTTGCAGTGCTGCTGCAATGGGGTCTGGGCCGTTTCCGCGACCTGACCAGTGGTGCGCCTTTCGACAGTAGTTACCAGAAGGTCGTCACAACTTCGCTGGCCCGCGTAATTACCGAGATGTTTGTGATTTCGGCTCTCCTGACGGCTCTGGCCCAGCTTCCAGCGATTTTCCTGGCCCGTCGCCCTTCTACCGGCGATGAAACCGCCGAAGACCAGGCCCGCAAACGCGAACTTAGCCGCCTGATTTAAGTCCATCTGGACTGGAACCTTTGGGACAAATAAATAAGCCCGGAAAATCAAGCGATTTTCCGGGCTTATTTATTTTGTAAAATCTACTCTACCAAAGGCTAAGTCGAAAACTTACCAGCTACGCGGCTAGAGGTCGTCCTCGTCGTCCTGTTCCTCGGCGGCGGGCCGGGGAGCCTCGGCTTTGCGCTCGACTGGCGGCACCTGGGGGGCTGCCGTGGTCGGCCACATCGCCTGAGTTGGTTGGCGTGACGGCTGAGAAGGAGAGGCGGTGGACGACGTCGGATCGACCGAGGCTGCGGGAGCCTCGTAGATGCCGTATGGCGCAGGTGCTGCCGAAGTTTGGGCCTGGGGTTGCATTTGCGGCCTCGGCGTAAAGGTCTGTGTCGGAGCCGTAGCTGTGGGCATCTCCACACTTGCGCGGCCTTGTGGGGCCGGGTTGGGCGTGTCGCTGATCACCCGGAAGGTGGCCGGAGTCGCTACCACCTTTGCCGCAATAGTTCCGCCCGCTCCATCGGTGCCGGTGGGAGCCAGTTCTTCGGCTTCGGCTTCGGCCCACGCTCCCGTGCCGACATCGCTCGTGCTGGCGACGTGGTGGAAGCCCATTTTCTTGCGCTTTTGGCGGGCGTCGTTGGTCAGCTTGATCGGGAACTGGTTCACGATCTCCATCACTTCATCGCCCAACAGTTCTTCGCGCTCCAACAGTTCCGCCGCCAGCGCGTGTACGAGATCGGAGTTGGATTCGAGCAATTGCCGAACTCGTTTCATCTGGTCTTCCAGGTAATGCTCGACTTCAAGCTGATAGCTGGCTGCCGGAATTTGCAAAGCCGTGCGCGAGGACAAATGCCCGTTCATGCCGTTATCGGCGCACATTTGCATCGCCCGTAGCGTAGCATTGCTCAAGTCCGAGCTAAAGCCCAGGCAACTGCTGCCCAGGAAGAGTTCTTCTGCCGCCCGACTAGCCAGGCTGACCTGGATTTTTACATCCACTTCTTCCTTCATGTAGTCGTGCTTTTCGCCCAACGGCTTAGGCTGCATGAAGCCGAGTGCGCCACCGTGCCGGATGATCGTCAGCTTCACTAACCGTTCCCACGGCACCAGCAAAATCTGGGCGACGGCGTGGCCGGTCTCGTGATAGGCAATCCGGCGTTTGTCTTCCCGCGACATACCCCTGATCGGCTGGCGCAACCCGACCTCGTGCAGGTCGCGGGCTTCCATAATGTCCTTGTAAGTAATGGTGTCGCGGCCATTGAAGTGCGCCCGCACGACCGCCTCGTTGATCACGTAGCGAATTTCAACCGGGCTGTAGCCGATACTCTCGTCCACAAACCGATCTACCGGGATATTTTCGTGGTTTACTTTATCCAGGTAGTATTCGATAATCTCGCGGCGACCATCGGCATCCGGCTTGTCCACCGTGATTTTGCGGTCGAAGCGGCCCGGACGAAGCAAAGCCGGGTCAAGCGTCTCGATCAGGTTGGTCGCGGCAATCGTCAGCACGGCGGGTCGCTCGGCTTTCTTGCGGCGCAGGTCAACTCCCAGCCAGCGCACGAACTTGGTCATCGTCCGCTCGTCCACCGGGGGTGGGTCGAGTTGCACCAGCAGTTCGTTGATCAAAAGGCTGCCGCCGCCACCGAACATGCCGCCCGCGCCCATCCCGCCCATGCTCTGTCCACCGGCCCCGTTGCGGTTCTGGCCGATAGCGTCAATTTCATCCAGGAACAGAATGCACGCGCCGTGTTCTTTGGCTAGCTTACGGGCTTTCTTGTACAGGTTGCGGATCGAGAGCATGCCACCGGCCAGGAAGGGGCTTTGCAGACTCGGTGCGCTACAATAGCCAAACGGCACACCCGCCTCGGTCGCAATAGCCTGAGCCAGATAGCTTTTGCCTACGCCGGGGTCGCCTTCCAGCAGCAGACCGCGAATTACTTCGCCGCCCATGTTCTTGAAGTCTTTCGTGCCTTTGAGCAGCATCACCACTTCGCGAGCCATTTCCAGCACCTGCGGATTGCCCCGGTAGTCGTTGAAGGTCACGCCGGTCTCGTAGGGTTTGAGCCAATAAGTGCGAGGCCGGGCGATAGCAAAGAATTGGATATAGATAAAGAACACTGCAATCATGGCGGAAATTGCCAGTTGGATCGCAATATTAACCAGCGTATTGGCTACCCCGCCGGGGCCAGCCGCATTCCAGGAAGGCGCAAGGTAACTGAGTACGCCGTAAATGATGGCAAATAACAGCAGATACCGCCACCAGCCCCGCCGGAACGGGTTGTAACGCCACTGGTGTTGCAGCTTTTCTATCGCCAGATCAACGTCGTCCTGATGTTGGACAGGACGGCGTTTGCTCTTTACATTTTCCATACTAACTTCCTATTCTAGCCCTGCCTCCACGGGAGGCAGGGCCTGGCGTACTGCTAAAACTCTCTACGACACAACTTTTAAGGGTTATGCCTCTAAATCAAACTAAAGCTCTGTGTGGTTCGGCTGGTCAAAGTAAAAGAACTCTTTCTTTGGCTCAGCCCTTAACCGTTTTGTCCTCGCCCTAATAATCTTGAAAAGATTTGATCCGCCGAGTTAAAATTACCGATGCCGATAATTTTGTTACTGCCATCGAGGAAGATGTGATAACCCGGCACGCTGGCGTTACCTGAAATGCTCTGGACGGCTTCAAAATCGTTGAGCGACGTTCCGTTCGGGAAATTGACCGTTTCCCGGTGAGCAAAGCCGCCATAGCCGATGCTATTGCCGGTTTTAGCACCTTCGGCGTTAACCGTTCGCACTTCGTCGAAAACCTTCGTCATGTAGTCTTTATCAACTTTAGGCTGCGCTTTACCGAGTTGTTCCTTGTAGGAGTCGGCCAGGCTATCCCAAACCAGATCGGCGTTGAAAGTGGTCAGTCCGGCCATAAATTTTTCGGCGTTAGAGCTGGCGTTACGGGTAAGGACACCCGGTTGCGGCTTGTCGGTGTTCTCGGCTTTATCAATACCGAGGGCGGCAATCGTAACTAGCTCACTGGTCTGAACGTCAATAATCTTGTCCTTTTTGATCTTAAAGACAAAGAAGAAATCGTCCTTCTGGGTTCCAGCCTGGGCCGTCCCCTGGAAAGCATCCTCCGCCGAGCCGTCGCTATAGCGCAAATTCCGAAGGTGGACGAAGCTATACTTGACCTTACCGTTTTTCTGGCCGGTGTAATCTTCCAGCTTGGCTTGCATGAAGCCTTGCGCCACGCTGCCGTTAGGAATTCCGCGCCGTTTCATAGCGGCTTTGTAATCGTTGTCCATCAGGTCGTACAAAGCCGTACCGTTGGCGTCTTTGAGAGCGTTGAGGAAAGCGTTACTTTTGCCATCTGGTTCGGGCCGTTGCTCGGAGATAGTGATAACGCTGGAATTGCCGCCTGTTCCCAGGAAGTTACCGTCCGTCAGCCCCAGGAAGTTGGTAAAGTATAGACCGATAAATGCCGCGAAAGCCACAACCGCGATAATAAGGCTGGCCGTAGGATGTCGCCGGACTGAGCGCGAGGTAGTAAAGAAAGCTTTGCCAATGCCGCCAAAGAAGGCGGCGGTCAGACGTCCGATTACTTTGAAAATCATAGCTAAACTTTCCTGATAACGGTGGAGACTATTTCCCCATCCCTTGAGCCTATTGGTCGGTTGGAATTTCGACGATTTTACCCTCTTTATCCAGGATAAAACTGTAAGGAACCCGGTTTACTTTTTTGTCGCTGCCCACGACGCTAAGGACATAAAAATGAAGCGATGTACCGTTGTCGTTCTGAACGCCGCCGATATATTGATAGCCCTCGAAGACAAAACCACTCTTTTTCTGAGCGTCGAAGAAACGCTGGTAATAAGTTTTATCGCGGCCTTCGCCGGCGAGTTTGGTGTGGAGACTGACGGCCATCGCTTCCCAGACCTGCTCGGCATTGCCGTTGACCTGGCCGACCATAAAGGCTTCAGTTGCGGCAGGTGCGTTGGTTTTAGCAACCGGAGCGGGGGTGGCCGCCGCCAGTGGGCTGGGGGCGACTTCGGCGGTTGGGCTGGCAACGGCAGCGGCGGCCACGATGGGAGCCTGGGCGGTCGGTGGGTCGCCAAACACAACATTGATGTTGAGTAAGCCTAGTACCACCCACACGGCTACCACCGCGAAGACAATTACCATAAAAACGCCCAGCAGGGCTTCGTGCCGGGCTGTCCAGCGAAAGAAACCGACCAGCCCTCGGCCTATACCGCGAAAGAAGCCGCCAAAAACGCGGCCTAACACTTTGAAAAGCATACCCTCTGACTCCGCCCTATCAAATGACCACAACGCCCGGTATTTCGGTGAAATCGCCGTTTGCTTCGCTTATTCACACAGACACTTTGCTCAAATAACTCGATCCCTGGCGATAGCAAAACGGTATCGGCTCGATAAAAATATATTCCTAGCGTAAAAAGGCTTGTTCATATTATATTAAGCCTTTTCAAGTAAATTATTACGTAAGTGTTAAACAAATGCTAAATTTACTTATTCTTCGCCGGAACGAGCCAGACAAATAAGATTTCCCCTGGTAATACGCTTTATGTAATACGCTTTACAAAGAGGCTACACTCGTAATTTTGTCCTATCAAAACCAAAGGTAAGCAAAGTATCTAAAGTGCATTATATACAGATGACCCTGGCCTTACAAGTGTATAACGCCTTTTGCCCGGTTTGGATTGGCCGCGATTGGTTGTACTTGCCTGGCCGGTGATCTATAATATTAAGGACGAGGCAAACCGACTGATAGTTTGAGCTATTTTAACTCCATGTCCAGACCTGTAATTGCTCGTAAAGCTAAAGAACCAACTGAACCGTGGGCGCGGGCTTACCATTTGTTGCGCCCGTTGGTCGCGCCGACGCTGGCTCTGCTGCCTGCGCCGGAGTTTACTACCCGGCAGTTTGTGCTTTACCTGCGGGCGACTAATCCGGGCGAAGAAGCCTACACCCAGGCGGTGTCCGGCTGGAAAGATAACCTTACTCTCGGTCGGCAAACTGTCCACGGTCAGGTCGTACCCCAACTCTTACGGGACGAAGCCGGAGCGACCTGGGCCGGTTACGTTTACAACGAACCGGAAGAAGAGGATGGTCTGCATGTTCCCTCGCGCTGGCTCAAGCCGGGCTACAAGTACCCGGAAGATTAAAGACTCAAAACCTGAGACTAATTAAGGAAGTTTGAGATGCCTTCACCTAATAATATTACCGAACTGATTATTTTCGTGGGTGGCGCGATCATCTTCACGATTGCTTGCCTGATTGCCTCTCGCTTTACTCGCTTTGGTCGCAAACTGACCGGCGATTGGAAGCCCGGACCTATCCAGTTTCATCCCGACGAAATAACGCCTCGCCGCCGCGAAAAATATGTTGACCCGCTGGGTAAGCTCAATCCGGCTTACGCGGTCGGCATATCGCTGGTATTTATGGTGCTGGCCTTCGTCTTCTGGATTTTCACCAAGCAAGGTTTACAGGCTGGTAATTAGCCTGGGTAAGGGCGGCGGGTAAGGGTAAAGGTTTACGAAGCCTGGTTTTGCCGCCCTCACTCTACTTGCCTTGCGGTCTTTCTTCAAAAAGCCAATCGAAACGGGGAGTTAAGGCTAGTTTATCTAACGCCTTAAACCTCAATTTCCAACTCCTATTTATTATGCTGTGGTCTCTCCAAAAAGCTTATAACGACATTCGACGGCGCAAAATTCGGTCGCTCCTGACTATAACGGGCATTTTTATTGGTGTGGCCGGAATTGTGGCGATTGTAGCTACGGCCCGCAACCTGGAACAGGCCCAGCGTTTTAACTACGACAACGCCAGCCAGGACGATATGCGCTGGTGGGCCTGGAACAACACCGAGACGACCGAGTACGCGCTGGCTCAACTGCCCAACGTCGCCTCGGTGCAACGCCGGGCCAGCTATACGACCGATTTTCGGGTTGGCCCGGACTGGCACGAAGCTACTTTTTACGGTTACGCCGACTACAGCCAGGTTCGGGTCAACAAGATGGAGTTTGTTGAGGGTCGCGCTCCCGGCAAAGGCGAAGTGGCTTTCGAGGCTTCCACCCGTGACCTGGTGCCAGACCTCAAACTTGGTGACGAGATTATCTATCGAAGTGGCCCTAACAACACCGAAGCGAGGCTGACTATCAGTGGTTTTGCCCGCAGTCCTTCCTATCCTTCCGCCGCAATCCTTAATTTTAGCGTGGCCTATGCCAGCGAAAGCGACGTGCGCCAGATGCTCGGCATCGGCGGTGATAACGAGATCGCGCTCAAGGTTTACGACCTGGCGGTGCGCGACGAGACGCGCCGCCAGGTCGAAGATGTCTTCCGCAAGCGAAATTTGCAGTTTGGCGGCTACGTGGCCCGCGACCCGAATAATTACCTGGGTAAGCAAGAACTGGATACCCTGGTGTTGCTGCTGCTGGCTTTTTCAGGGGTCGGCCTGGTCATAAGTGGCTTTTTGGTGGCAAATACTCTTTCGGCTATCGTCACCGAGCAGATCGGCGAGATCGGCACGCTCAAAGCTATCGGGGCCGGGCGCGGTCAGGTGCTGCAAGTTTACTTCTGGGCTGCCCTGATTTACGGACTGGTTGGTAGTGGGCTGGGTTGCCTGGGTGGCTTCGGCCTGGGTAAGCTTTTGCTGACTTACCTGGGCGGGACGGTCAACTTCGAGGTGAGCGGCTTTTTCTTCCAGCCGGAAGCTCTCCTATTAGGGCTGGCGGTCGGGTTGGGCGTGACGCTGGTTTCGGCTCTTTTACCGGCCTGGGCTGGCACGCGGCTAAGCGTTCGGCAAGCCCTGGCTTCCTACGGCATCAGTTCAACCTATGGTGGGGGCTTCCTCGACCGACTGCTAGCCAGGTTGGGCCGTCTGCCGCCACTGGTGGCTCTCTCGCTCCGCAACCTGGCCCGCCGCAAGACCCGCAATCTGATTACCTTCGGGGTCGTGGCTCTCAGTTGTGCGGCGTTTCTGGCGGCTCAGAGTGCCAGTGCCTCGGTAGACCACACTATCACGGCACTTTACGATATTTATGGCGCGGACGGCTGGATCACCTTTAACTCGCGGCTCAATAGTGGTTTTGGCGAACGGCTTAAAACGGTCGAGGGTGTGGCGATTGCCGAACCCTGGTCGCGTGGGCGCGGAACGGTCAAAGCATCACGGGCTGACCTGTGGGGGGTGCCTTACGATACCCGGCTTTACCAGAAGCCCGTGGTAGAGGGTCGCTGGTTTGGCCCGGACGATAACAACGTGGCTCTGGCGACGGTCGCTCTGGCTCAGACCAAGAATATCCGGGTGGGCGATACGGTTGAAGTCGAGGTGGGCAAAGTTCGCCAGGAACTCTTGATTATTGGTCTGCTGGACGACAACAGCAAGTACCTGGGCAGCACTTCGGCGGGCAAGCTGTTCGCTCCTCAGGTGACGGTCGAGCGTATCTTGCGACACCAGGGCCAGGCTGATTTTTTCGCTATCGGGCTGACCGGCCACGACAAAGCTTTTGTGGATCGGACGACGGCGGCTATCGAGCGGCGATTTAAGGAATACGGCGTAAGTAGCCTGGCGGCCTACAGCGATAAAGCCAGTGCGCAGCAAATCACCGGCATTTTGCAATTGATGCTCTACGCGATGGTAGCGATTATTGCTCTGATCGGGGTGATCGGGGTAATCAACACCCTGACCCTGAACGTGCTGGAGCGGCGGCGGGAGATCGGTATCTTGCGAAGTCTGGGTGGGTCTAACCTGCGGTTGGTACAGGTTTTCCTTACCGAGGGTCTTTTCCTGGGAATGCTAGGTTTTATCTTCGGGTTGGGGCTGGGCTACCCTCTGGCAAATTTGCTGGTGGGTTTCATCGGGCAGGCTACTTTTCCGCTTAACTTTGTTTTCGAGCCTTCGATGGTCGCCCTGACTTTCCTGTTTGCCCTGGCTCTCAGCGCGAGTGCCAGTCTCGGCCCGGCCCTGGCTGCCGCCCGCATCCGCATCAGCAATACTATTCGTTACGGCTAGCTGCCGCCAGAGCCTTTTAGCCCGCCCACATCCAGAAGACGAACAGGGCGGCCCAGACTGCCTGTAGTCCGGCCCCGAACTTGATCAGGAAGCGCGGAGCGATTTGTCCGGCCAGCATAAAAACCGGGAAGACCGATAACAGGTAGCGGTTCATGCTCATCCAGAAGAAACCCTCGGTTCCCTGCCGGGTCAGAAAGACGCCGATAGTCAGGGCACTGTAGATAAAATAAGCTACCGGCAACCCTTTTTGCAACCAGACGATTAAGAGACAAATGAACGTCACCAGCAGGATCAGGTCGAGGGCGTTGTAGAACAGGTTGCGCGATTGGCTGAAGTCGAAGAATCCGGCCAGTCCGCCCAGGAACGACTCCCAGGGCATAGCAAATCGAACGTGCCAGATTTCTTGCAGGTGGTTATTGAAATTAAAATCGTTCAAGAAAATATAGACCCAGGCGACATATAGACCCAGTGTGAGCGGAGCGCACAAAAGCAGCAATCCATCGCGCCCGATTTTGCGGAAGTTCCAGTTCCGTTGGGCCATGTACATATAGGCCAGAGGAACCCACAGCACTAGCCCCTGCAAGCGGGTAATCGAAGCCAGAGCCAGCACTCCAGCGACCAGCAACCAGCGTTTTTGCTCGGCGTAATAAAAAGCCATCAGGGTCAGGGCCAGGTAGAGCGATTCGGTGTACGCACTTGCCAGGAAGAAGGCCGTGGGGAAAGTTGCCAGGAATAGTACCCCCCGCCGCACTGCTTCCAACGGAAAAAGCCGTTCGGCCAGGCGGTAGAAATAAACCAGAGCTACAATATAAGCCAGATTCGAGATTATTATCCCGGCCAGCATGTACTGATCAAGCAGTATCCGACCCAGGAAGCCCATCGCTAGAGGATACAGAGGCGGATAGTTGGTCGAGCCATCCCCGATAGAATAACCCCAGTGAGCGATATGGATATACCAGTTGGTATCCCAGCGTTGCCAGGGGCCGAGCAAGAAGAAGGCTGGCCCCCAGTGGCGCGGGTCTACATCCCGCAGGAGGCTGTAGCCGAGGGGCGGCTCGATAGGCGCAATCGGAGCCAATAACGCACCAAGCGCAAACAGCAGCAGTCGGTGTGTCATGAAAATAGTCAGAGCGAAGGCAATCGCGGGATCGGCCATTAGCCGCCCCCAGACCCGACTGGCCCAGGTTTGCCAGGTCCAGGCCGGAGTGCTGGCTACAAAATCACCGGCATCCGCCGGACTAGGCGTATAGGTCAGGCTTCCCCCGGTCTGTCCGGGCCGGACAGAGGAGCGGGGTGGGCTGAGAGGGCGAGGGGTGTAAGCCGTTCCAGTTTTATTCGATTTGAAGCCACTGACCCTCCCGGCTTCTTCGCGCCGGGTGGTCTGGCTATCCCTGTCCAGCATGATCTAAGCCTCGTTGTCGTTTACTAGCCGGTCGAGTGAGGACTAAAGCCCATCCGCTTTAGTCAGGTGTTAAACTGGTTAGAACCCGTTATTTTCCGTTCTAACCACTCAACTTCAAAATTCAGGCCACTATATAGGAGCCTTCATATTTTTACTTGCTCACCCCTCTCGGCCAGGCGACCGCCTGATCAACCAAAGAGGGTTTTTTGTAACCGTTCCCGTTCTGCCGAACTCAAGGGAGGTAGGGCTGCCGCCGCCAGATTTTCTTTCGCCTGGGCCGCAGTTTTAATGCCTACCAGCGTAGTCGCTATTGCCGGTTCGTCTAACACAAAACGCAGGACTGCCTGGGCCAACGTGCGGTTCGGTGTTTCCAAAAAGCGAAGCGATTCGGCCAGGCGGATTTTATGGGCGCGGTAATTACTCGGCCAACTGGCCCGGATGTCCCCGGCCAGATAAGGCGTGTCGGCCCGCTGCTTGCCGGTCAAAAAGCCGTTCGCCAGCGGTTCGCGGGCGATTACACCGACGTTTTGATCGTGGGCTAACGGAAAAAGCTGCTCCGCCGGATTTTCACTCTGCAACAATGAAGAGAGGTTGTAAACAATCTGAATGGTGTCAGGCTTACCACTTTTAAGACATGCCATACCTTCGGCCACGCTGTGAACCGAGACACCGTAATACCGTATTTTACCGGCGGCTTTGAGTTTGTCCAAAGCCTCGAATACCCGCCCGTCGTTGATGATTGGGCGTGAAGGATTATGTAACTGATAAAGATCAACGTAATCGCGACCCAGGCGGCGCAGGCTGTCCTCGATAGCCGAGGTAATATACTGCGGCGAGAAATCCATCACGGTCTGGCCGCTGGTAAAGTTACCGCCAACCTTCGTGGCAATCAGTACCTCGCCAAGCTTACCGAGTTGACGCAACCCCCGGCCCAGAATTTCTTCGCTATGCCCATAACCATAAACGTCGGCGGTATCAAAAAAGTTACAACCTAGCTCAACTGCGGTGGCGATAGCCTCTACCGAAGTGGTATCATCAGTAGGGCCATAACTATTGCCGTGTCCATCGCCACCGATAGCCCACGACCCAAACCCAATTTCGGATACTTCCAGGCCGGTACGCCCCAAAACCTTCTTTCTCATGCTTCTCCTCGCGCTTTCACTCTTGCCTATCTGCCATCGGCTGCTAGGCACTATTATAGCGCGATTCGGCCCGCCTTCAAAATCTTTAGACACCGGCCCGGTCTTTTCTGTTTCATCTTAACAGATTACTAAACGCTTGCCATTAGCCTTTTGGCCGATCTTTTGTGTCTTTCCTCACTACCCTCTTGTATTTGCCTCCAGGACAAGGTGTAATCTAAATTATTCAATCATTCACAAGGCTCTGTCCCAATTTTAGCTTGCTTTAGGCTGGGCTAAAATTGGCAAAAAAGCCAGGATATGCTAAATTACTGCTACTGTTAGAAACTAGCCAGGAGCCAATCGAGCGCATCAATAGACCGGAGGGGTTTAGTTCTGCCGCTACTTTTCGGTTGCATTTTCAAAAGGTGGTAAATGTTTCGCCGCAGGTTTACCGGTGTACTTTCAACTTCAAACCTGGTAGCTATGCCAGGTTTAAAAAGAGCGGAAACGATATGAAAAAAGAGCCTGGAATTCTCTTTCGATATAACTCAAAACGGAGTAGTTATCTTAGCTTCTTAGTGGGATTTGGGATGGTGGGCGTTATTGAAAGCCTGGTAGTGTGGATCGGGACAGTGGCAATCGCGCCCGGCGGTTGGCTCGAACCGGCCATCTTGATCGCCCATACGAGTTTAATTGCATGGATGGCCAGGCTATTCGTTGGGCCGTTGCTGACAAGTCATCGCCTGACTGCAACCTACCTGGAAGTACGTTACGGATTTGGCTTCCGCGCCCGCTTGCCGCTGGAAAGCATTAGCGGAGCGAAGATAGTTCGGGAACGGCTCGTTCCGCCGCAGCCTTTTCTGGTTTTTGCCAATCCGCGCAAGGGACGGCTGCATGCGGCTTTTTCCGAGGAAGGCCAAATCTGGCTTTACCTTGATCAGCTTCGCTCTTTCCGGCTTGGCTTTTTTAAACGAGTTCTGGCTGACCGCATTTTAATTAACACTGACGACCGGGATAAATTGTTGGAGGCACTTGGCTTCCGCCCAAAGGCGACTCAGGAAAACCTCGATGCTAATACTTTAAGAAGCGAGAGCCGCGTCTGATTCGCTTATGATGTTATATGAGTGGGAATTGGCGTAAGGGCTGTTATCCAGGCCGGGCATTTCCCACAGAACTTGCCAGCCGATTTCGTTTCCCCACTCGCGCAAAACACTATCGGAGGCTGCCGATAGCGAAACGGAGACGTTTAGCTTACGGGCGTAGTGTTCCACCATATCAAGCTTATCGCGGCTATCAAACAGGCTAGAAGATGCTTCGGGCGACCAGATCACGATACTGTCCAGGTGGCTGTGCTTATTTGAATTGGTTTCAAATACCAGGGCGTGTAAAAATTCATATAGATCAGAATAATTGGTAGTGTTCAAAACAGGTTGCATGTTATATGTGCCTTTTTAGTTATCACAGACCTTAAAAAGCTTAAACCAGTACCTCTGGCCGAACCACTTCTTACTTGATACTGCAATTATACTACCCTTAATAGCATAAAGAGTGCCATTTGGGTGAAAAATGCCTATGGAACACGAGTAAAAAGGCAAGCATTTTGGTTCAGGCTGGAATTAAGGAAGTGAAGGCAAATTGCGGTTTTTATCTCTGGAAGCCTGGGCCAGTTCTTCTTTGTAGCGTACCAGCTTTTGGAGGAGGGCCGGGTCGTAGGTTGCCAGAATCTGGACGGCCAGGAGGCCAGCGTTGCGTCCGCCCCCGATTGCGACCGTGGCGACCGGCACGCCCGGCGGCATCTGGACGATAGAAAGGAGCGAATCGAAGCCGCGTAAAGCTTCACTCAGCACCGGCACCCCGATCACCGGCAAAGGGGTTTGCGCTGCAACCATGCCCGGCAGATGGGCCGCCCCACCCGCCCCGGC
Source organism: Chloroflexia bacterium (assembly GCA_038206175.1). Lineage (GTDB taxonomy): Bacteria > Chloroflexota > Chloroflexia > Chloroheliales > Chloroheliaceae > 54-19. The sequence continues at coordinate 9,623 of JBBRBE010000033.1, read as the reverse complement.
TATAATCACTTTTAGACCGCGCTCGTGGGCGGTACGAGCGTACTCTGCCATATCCTGAGGGGTGCGGTGCGCCGAAATTACCGCTAACTCGAAGGGTACACCGAACTCGGCGCAAATATCGGCGGCGGGTTGGAGTGTCGGTAGGTCAGAATCGCTACCCATAATAATGCCTACTAGCGGGGGCATAGAGGAACCTCCTAAATTTAGAGCCTGGCTAAAACGGTTAGCCCAGCCCTATATTTGCCAGCACGAAAAGGATCAGCAGGGCCAGGGCTACTCCCACTACCGGTACAATCACGAAGATGGCCCACCACGAGCCAAACGTCAGAGCCGATAGCACCGCCAGTAGCACCGGGAGAGCGGCCAGCACGATCCAACGCTGGTTGCGTCGGCGGGCCAGACGCCGTTCATAAGCTTCTTCCTCGTCGCGGAGGGCGGCGCGGGCCTCGTTGTACAGCCGCAATCCTTCGCCTCCGTCAAAAGGCGCGATGCTGCTGATGTAAATCTGGCGGGCTTGCCGGATTTGCTCACGGTCGAGGTTAGGGTCTGGCTCGAAGAAAAGCGAGAGTTCGCGCTCGGCGTCCTGCCAGCGTCCGAGACCAGCTAAGCGTTTACCCTCGTTAAAGCGTTGCCAGTACATTCCCTCGACTTCGTATTTCACCCGTTCCTGGTCACTGCGGCAGCGCGTGCAGAAATGGTCGAGAATATACATAGGAGCGTCGCAATTCAAGCAGGTCTTTTTAAGGTGCGCTCCGCAGTTGCCGCAAAACTGCCCGGCTCCCATTCGCGGGTTATCCTGGTTGAGGTGTTCGCAGTAAGGACATTGCAGGGCCGGTGGCGGATAATTAGGCCCGGTTTCGAGATAGTCGCCCGCTTCCGGCGGCGTAGGCACAAAAGCCGAGGTATCGGTCCAGGCAAAAGCGGTTGAGGCGGACTCGCGCCCGGCGGCAGGGCTGGTCGGCCAGGTGCGGCGGAAGGGGCGGCGGAGCATCTGGCCGCATTGCCGACAACGGGCCAGGCGTTGACCGGCAGCCATCGCGGCCTGGGCCAGGGCTGCCCCGCAATTGGGACAACTGAGCCGAGGACTGGATGACCCTTCGTTTCCGTTTCCATTCGACCACGCGCCAGTACCTAACCTCATCACTTTATCCCCGGTCTTATATTCCTGGAACTTCCCATGCGCTCTTGAAGCGAAAGTTTATCCCTATATTCTAAAGACGGTGTTTCCACCTCGCAATGTTTAAATCCTGCTTCCCAAAAAGAGGCAAGCCAATTCTAGCACAAAATCGCTAACCTCACTAGCCTCTTCTACTTGATTTTACGTGCTTCGGGGCCTTTTTGTTTCAGGGAAGAAGACCCGGAAGGGTCTGTCAAACAGCTTTAAATATTTGCTGTTGGCTATATCCAGTTGACGGCCAGGCCAGGAGTTAAAATTGCTACCTGTAGCCGAAGATATGCTAAAATAAGCCGGGATAACAGGTTGAAGCAAGTTCATTTGAGAAGAAAGAGAGTGCTTTTATTATGTACATCGCCTGGCGGGAGTATCTGGTGGAACTACGCGAGGAACCGCTAATCGGGCCGGGCCTTCGCCAGGATTGGCCACCCCTGTTGCGTCGGACGCTGCACTTTCTTTTCATGACGCTGCATTATGCCGGTTTCTATCTTTTACAAAAACCGCTTTGCTGGCTGATCATCCGGGCTACAATGCGACTGGAGCGGCGGGGCCGTCAGAATATGCCCGCCCGCGCTCAGTTTATCGGCACCTCGAACCATTTGTCCAGTTTCGATATTATTTTAGGGGCGGCAGTCACTTCTCGCCCGCTCTACGTGATGGCAAAAGCCGAATACTTCAAAACGCCCATTTTCGGTGGGCTGGCGACGGCAATGGGTGGTTTCCCCGTCCGCCGGGGCGAGGCCGACCGATACGCTTTCAAAGTTGCTACGAATGTCCTCAAGCGCGGCCTGACGCTGGCCCTCTACCCCGAAGGCACTCGCTCCAAAACCTACAAGTTGCAGCCCGGTCAGCCCGGCGCGGCTCTGTTTGCCGCGACCTCGAACGTGCCAGTGCTGCCGACGGCGGTCTGGGGAAGCGAGAATATTGCCCGGCGCAGCAAGTGGGGCTTCCTCAACCGCCCGCCGGTCGTGATCTCTTTTGGCCCGATTTACAATCTAAAAGAAGAAGCCACCGCTTTTGCTCAGGCGCACCGCCTGACCCTGATCCCCGGTAAGCGCGACGACTACGACTTTTTAAGTGACTTTATGATGCTCAAGATTGCCGATCTCCTGCCTGAAAGCTACCGGGGCGAGTTTACTCCCGAAGGGCTAGTAGCGCGTTTCCAAGAACGGGCCGACCGTAAAGGCAAAGTGCCTCCCAAAGCCTCCTCAGTCTCGTAAGGGTTTATTATTTTTCGCCAGGTTAATTCTACCTGGCTTTCACGCAAGCCCTGGCGAGTGTTGAAAGGCAGAGCAGGCTCGTTCAAGTCGCAACGAGCCTGCTCTGCCCTTCGCCTCGATAGTGTGTTCGGCTTGAATAGATAGCAAGTCTGGTTAATTTCATTCCCACTTTTTAGCTGCCCTCGTCCGATTTCAAAAAGGCTGAAACAATCTTGTCGGTCCAGGTGTCAAGGATAGCGTAAGAAGTGAAAGAATAAGCAGACAAAAGCCGGGATTACAGGATTGTGCGATTGCACGAAGGAAGGCCAATTTAAGGAGCAGGAGTGATGCAGCGAAAAACAAGACTGATTTTGGGCATACTATTGTTTATCGAAGTTGGAGCCGCTATCGGCATCGTCACGGCGCAGCCGAACGGCTGGGGCAGTTTGTTTAGTGTCGGTTGGGGGCCGGGACGCCGTCAGGAAGTGCCGATGCAGGTGTTGACCGTGAACGGACAACCGACTAGCCTGGATATAAAAAGCTTTAACGGGCTGGTGCAGGTGACAGGCAATGCCAGTCTGAACGAAATACAGGTGAGTGCGACTAAAATCATTCACTCTAATAACGATAGTGACTTCAACAAGTTATTTTTTGACGTTTCCCAAACTGGCTCGCAGATTAAAATCGAGGCTCGGCGCGATGGCGGCTCCAACTTTTTATTTGATAACGCTGCCGTAGATATTCAGCTTAATGTCCCGCCTGCGCTCTTAGCGGGCCTGACTGCCGACACTGGCGGGGGCGAAATAGTTTTGCGTGACCTGGTTTCGCCCGGTGCTAATTTGACCCTCAGCACTGGCAGTGGCGATATTAACGCGACCAACTTGAAAGTAGCTCAATTAAACCAGCGCACCGGCAGTGGTAATTTTCACCTCAACAATTTTAGCGGCGGTTTGCAGGCCGAAACCGGCAGTGGCGATATTCGGTTGGACGGTCGGAACGAACTGCGCGAAATCCGCTTTCAGACTGGTAGCGGTGAAATTCGAGCTAATGCTCGTTTTATTGGCACGAGCGAAGGTAGTATCAAAACTGGTAGCGGCGATGTAGTGTTGACGCTTCGGCAGGACGGCGACAAATCGCCCGGCTTTGACATTCAAACCGGCAGCGGCGATATTGGAGGGAAGTTGCCCGGTGTAACCTTTAACCGACGAGATAAACACAACGTTACTATTCCTGGCAGTCCGCTCATTACGGTACGCACCGGCAGCGGCGATGTTAGCGTCAACTAGAAAGAACTGAGATGAGAAGTCGGAACATACCTCGCGCTTTGTGGTTTGCCCTGGCCGCCGAGGTTGCCCTGGGAGTAGTCACTCTGGTGGCTACCAGGGCGATCAGCAGTCTGCTGGTGATAGTGGTAATCCTGGGCGTGCTGGGTGGGTTGGGTTTCGTGTTGCGGCAGAGCGGCTTTTGGCCGAGCGAAGAAAATACTCCGGTAGGTGCGCCGGGGTTCCGACCCGGTAGCGGCGTTGGGCCGATCAACTTGAACAAAGGTTTTTCGACCGCCTGGAATATCGGCAATGTCTCGTTCAATCTAAGTAATTTCCCCGAACGCAACGACCAGATCAACCAGAATATCCCGCTCGATGCCGATCTGACCAGCCTGACCGCCAGTGTGATCAGTAGCGGCGGGTTAAGGGTGGTTGGGCAGGAAGGGTTGCACGAAATCCAGTTGCGGGCAACCCGGCGAGTTTGGGCGCGAGACGAAGCGACGGCACGGGCTGAACTCGACCGCTTGCAAGTGCGCAGTCGCCGCGAGGGTCTAACCCTTCGGATCGAAGCGGGCGATCCGGCCCAGGGTTTTGTTATCGGGCGCGGCGGGCGGATAGACCTGGAGTTATTGATGCCGTCGGCTCTGGCGGCCCATCTCTCTACTGTCAATGGCGACCTGGTTCTGAACGCTTTTCACGGCGAGTTGATGGCCCGCACGACGGTTGGCGGGTTGAGCGTAACGGGTTTCAACAGTGGTCGTAACATCAATTTAAGTACCACTGGCGGCAAGATCGATTTACAAAACGTCGCCGCCGGAAAAGTAGGGGTGCGGGCCGGGGCAGGTAGCATCAACCTGACCGGGGTGGGTGCCGAAGGGTGTGAATTGGAAGCGACCGCCGGTAACGTGCGGGCGCGGGGAGTCAATTGTGGCTACTACCACGCCTACGCGACCACCGGCACAGTCGAGCTTTATGAAGCTCAGGTGGAACACGACCTGACCCTCAAGACCGGCGCAGGCCGCTTGCAGGCCGAGAATGTGCGAGCGACTTCGTTCCAGCTAGAAGCCGCCAGTGGCGCGATTTTCTACCGGGGAAGCGCACCTGAAAAGGCCAGCCAGGTTTCGAGTGGAGTCGGGAGCGTCCAACTGCTCTTTGGGCCGGAAGCGTCTTTCAACCTGGAAGCCCATAGCAACATCGGGTCAGTCGAAGTGCAATTGCCCGCCAGTATGGTAACTGCCCAGAGCCGCAACACTTTTCAGGGTCAAATTGGTGGCGGCGGAGCAGTGGTCAGGGTAGTCAGTCAGGTCGGGTTGGTGCGCGTTGGGTTGGGTTAGGCTGCGCTAAGTGTGCGGTCGGTATAGGGCTAAAGACCAATACACCCGCCAGAGGCCGGTGGTACAATGTTTTCAGACAGATCGAATCGAAACGTCCTGAAACAAAAGCGTAAGAAGCAGAACAAGGTTAAAGCTTGATTTTGCGACACCTAGAAGATTTTTAGTTTTCCAGAAGGGTAGATATTCGACAGCCTTTCCCCGCCCTTTAGGTGATGAAAATGGCCTGTTGAGAGATAAATCATGTTGAATATTGCGACAACGGCAAAAAACTGGTTCGGCTCTGCTAACTCAGCTCTATCCACCACTACCGCTACGACACCTCGCCCGCACCCGGTGGTTCCTGGCAAAGCCCAACCTGCCGCGAAAGGTGCGATGAGCCAACCGCGACCCCAAAACCAAATCGAGGCGGAACAGGCCCAAATGGTTCAGGCCGTGCCTACAGGTGCAAATGGCTTCCTTCAAAGCGAGGCGCACTTAGCCGAAGCGGGCCTGATTGCTCGCGCTCAGGTGGGCGACCAGGCGGCTTTTGCCCGGTTGGTCGAACTGCATCAGGATTTTGTGTTTAACCTGGCCTATCGTATTTTACAAAATTACGAAGAAGCCGACGATGCCACCCAGGAAGCTTTTGTACGCATCTGGCAAGCTTTGCCGGGCTTTCGGGGTGAGGCTAAATTTACTACCTGGGCTTACCGGATCGTGCGAAACGGCTGTCTGAACCGTTTGCGCTCGACCAAAAGCGCACCCCGCACGATCTCAGTCGAAAATTCTTTCGACGCGAGCGAGGACGAAGGTCTGGATATTCTGACAAATTTGCCGGGAGAGCATAGCGACGAACCGGCCTGGCAGTTCGATACAAACGAGCGACGGCAATTGATCTGGCAAGCCGTGGACACTTTGCCGCTCAAGTACCGTGAGATTATCGGTCTGTATTACGGCCAGGAATTAAGCTACGAAGAGATCGCCGCCTTGCTGGAAGTGCCTGTCGGGACAGTCAAAACCCATCTCTTTCGGGCTAAAGCCCAGCTAAAGAACCGCTTGCTCGACCTGAAAGAGCAGGGAGCGGTAGATTTTGGCTCCGAAGCCTGACCCCGACTTTGACAGGAAGAAAGCGGTATAGTAAAACCGAATTTTGTTTGATATAATATAGTTTAGAGAGTAAAGAATTACAGGGTTAGACAACTATGGCAGACCTCAACCGACCGGATATTTTCAAAGACGGGCGCAACTACGACGCTTTAGATCGGGTGCTGGCCGCTCAGCCACGCCTCAAAGCCCCCCGCCATACAGCCGCCAGTGTCCTCAACCGAATTGCAAGCCAGCCGCAAATCAAGCCTTCCAGTGTAAGCATGCTTGCGGGTGCGCCGGTAAAATATCCGGTTCCGGTCATCAAATATGCTCCGCCGGTAGCTCTTCCTTTGCCCGATCTAGCGGAAGAAGTCCTTTACAAAGCGGCTGCAAAAAGGCAACGCCAACTTGTAGTTGGGCTGGCTTTTACCAGCCTGTGGGTCGGGCTGTGTCTGTTTGGGCTATGGCTAGTCTGGCCTGCGGTTAGCAACCTGGTCTTTGGCCCTTCCTCCGACCCCGAAATGCAAGTACGGCTGGCGAATTTACAAAACGCCTGGAACACTCTGACACGCTTCCTGTCCGATTTCCTGTCCGCCAACGGCGCAATTTTGCCGACTTTGATTAGCGCGGCGGTGGGTCTGGGCCTGATGACGGCCATTTTCTACAGTTCCAGCTTTAACGCCCGCCGCCAGTTCCGTCTGGAATAACTTTACATAATCCGCCGAGAGCAAAAATTCTCGCCCATTGCCCTTCATCAAGTGGTTCGCGCCGGGATGCCGATCACGATAAGCCGGTTAGCATAGGTTGTTTCCGGCCAGCACGTCACCAGGGTTACGCGCTCGTCACTGGTCGGTTGAACGTAAAGCAGTCCGGCCTTGATTTGCTCCTGGGCGGCGTCCGCCACCGGCACAAGCTCGACCTGGGCTACTTTGTACTGGAAACGCTGCCCCGACTCGTTAAAAATCGAGAAAGTATCGCCCAACCGGGCATTCGATAGCCGGTTGAACGGCAACCCACGCCGCACATGCCCCACAATTACCATGTTACCTTTCTGGCCGGGCCGGGCCGACGAAATGTAATGCCCGGCAGCGTTGAGCGGGGCGTAGATCGAGTTGTTCTTATCGAGGAAAGTCTGCAAGACAGGTATATCAATTCTGGTCGCTGGGAATTCCAGCCGTACCGGGAACTGTCTTTCCGGCTCAGGTAGCGCAGTGGGAGTTAGTCCAACCGTAGCGTTGGGGTCGGAGGCCGGGTTTAGAACCTCAGTCGGCGATAAAGGTGCCGCCGGGGTTGGTGGAACCGCCACCTGCTCGATAGGCCCCGCCTCGCCACTATTGCCCGGCGCAGGTTGCGAACCGGTAGCAACCTGTTCGATCGGTTTCGCTTCCCCGCTACGGCCCAGGTTAAGCGCGGTAGTAGCGGCTTGCGGCGGGCGGGCCGAATCGCCGCCGGGCGTCAGCAAGAGAAATACATCCGCCGCTACAACAGCCGCCACAATCAGACCTAATATCCAGATTTTGCCCCGCCGAAGCTTTTGCACGCCAGACCTCACATTTTAAGCAATAAAACTCTAAAATTATTTTTTAATAAAACTTTTGCGCCAGATAAAGAACCCACCCCCCATCGCTACTAGCGTTAGCATCACCAGCCCAATCCTAAATTCCAGGGCTAAGCTGTCGTCGGATGTAGCAGAGGAGGTTTTGGGGCCACCTGTGTCTGGCAAGGCTCCTTGCGAACCAGGCTGCAAGGTAAAGATAGCGTAAATCGAGCCGGATTTGACGTTAAATTGTAAGGTTTTGGTGAGCGAGTTATAAACCGCGCCGTCTGCCTTTGCCCAGGTTGGGGTGGCCTGTAGCTTCAGACTGGCTTTGAGGATGGCTCCCATACTCAAACCGACCTCAACCGACCTGTCGCCGACACGGGCATTTTGAAGCTCGAAGACGCCCAGAGTTTGCGGAGTGGCGGCGAAATCTGCCGTCGAGATATTCGCTAACCCGGAGGCGTTGGCACGGGCGCAGTAAACCAACCTGAGCGCGTCGGCTGGTTTGGGAGCGGTAGTATTGCAGGCCGGGTCGTCTTTGCTCAGGGTCGTCAGGCTGCCCGGCAAGGGGCCGCCACCGCCCGGCCCGACCGTCTGAGCCAGCACTGCCGCCGGGGTTCCCACCAGAGCTAACAGGACTAGAATTAAGCCGACCCCGACCCGCCCTTTTTTATGTCCAGATTGCATTTATTCCTCCTCTTTGATTTATCCATAAAGTTATATAAAATTTATTAAAAATTCTTTAGCTAAATTCATACTAGGGTCTAGGCGTCGGCAGATTCTCCCACAGTAATTCTTCCGAAGCTACAAGCGTGCGTTCGTTTACAGGCAAATTGCGGAAAGCATAAGTAGTGGTTACACTGGTCAGCCCAAATTTATTTCTGGTTCCTGCCGTAAGCTTGACCGGCACCGACCCACCTGGAAAAGCAGCCAGATTAACTTGCATCGCCAGCTTGTAGCGCACATTCTTGTCCTGGTCTTCTTCGGGGTTGTTTCGTCCGCCCCCGATCAGAGCCTCGAAGCCTAGATTGCCCAGCTTTGGCTCGGTAAAGTGATAGCGGTAATGGCCCAGTTCGAGCGTAACGTCGGCGGGAGCGGCATTGCTCCGAAAGTAATACTCAACCAATGCCCGGTTGGGTTCCGGCCCAAGCGTAATCTCCTGAAAAAGAGTCCAATCGTCCCGACGCATCGAATGGTAGAATTTAGCGTTCTTAGCGTCCAGCGAATAGCCGTGTTCGGTCGCCCACAGGTCGCGGCTGACGCCATTAACCGTGATCGTGCTGCCCCAGTCGCTAAATTCCAGCAGTTTATCGCCAAAAATCGAACTAATCACCGGGCGGTTCGAGCCAGCATCTCGAAAGAATTTCATTTCGGTCTGGCCGAGGCTCAGATTAAAAGTTCCCTCGAACTCGTTTGCCTGAGACTGCACATATTTACTCTGGAGGTTGAACCAGGAATAAAGCACGTAAGCCAGGCCAAACAGCAGTACCAGAAAATGAATATGGTGGTCGAGCAGCCAGATCAGTCCGGCCAACGGGTTTCGCCCTCGCCCGGCCTTTTTACCAGTTGCTTCGGGCGGGCGGGTTGGTATTTCAGGGACGGCTAGAGTCGCCAGTTGTAGCTCAACTTCAGCGGGCGAGGCAACTTCACTCACGAGGCTGACCGTCTCTAGCCCAAAGGGTTCGACAACGTCGGTTGAAGAGTCGGCGGCGGCTTCTCTCAGGCCGGGTCGCCCGGTAGCGACCCGAACTTTGCTTCTTCTGAATGACCAGGACTTGCGTTTGTCCAAAGTTTTCCTTCCAAATCCAATTACCAGATCTAACTACCACATTTAACTAACGCGCCGGGCGTCTGAGTAATATTCGTCAGGCCATTCACGGCCTGGCGGGTGCTGTCTTCCTCGGTCTTATTCTCGCCCGGAATTGCGGCTTTCGGGGCGGAACGCGGCCCGAAAAGCGGGATCGCGGCCAGGCATAGCCCGGTAAAAAAAGTGCCAACTATCGCCATAACGAGCGAAGGAATTTTTAGATCGGTGAAGGAGGCAAG